>DATCFQ010000693.1:0-5533 GCA_036509495.1 Caulobacteraceae bacterium | reverse complement strand
CTCGCGTGTCGCCGCCGTGCTGAGGGCGCTCGAGGGTCAGCAGGCGGGCCTCAGCCTCGGCCAGATCGCCAAGGCGACCGGCCTGCCGCGCGCCACGGTCCAGCGCATCGTGGACGCCTTGGAGGTCGAGCAGTTCGTCGCGGCCGACCCCATCAACGGCGGAGTCGGCCTCGGGGCGGCGCTGATCCGCATCGCCGGCTCGGTCCACACCGACTTCAAGGCCCTGGCCCGGCTGCACCTGGAGTCCCTGTGCCGCCGGGTCCACGAGACCATCGTGCTGACCGCGCACAGGCATGGGCGGCTGGTGCTGGTGGATCAGGTGCTGCCCGACCGGGCGGTTCAGATCGTCATCAACCCGGCTCTCGAGATCGACCGGTACTTCTCGGCGACCGGCAAGGCGCACCTGGCGGCGATGGCGCCGGAAGAGCTGGAGTCCTGGATGCCGGCGCGGCTGGAGCCGCCGACGCGACATGCGGTCCCCACCGTCGCCGCCTTGAGGCGGCAGCTCGAGGAGATCCGCCGCGACGGCGTCGCCTACGACCGCGAAGAGCGCACCGAGGGCTCCTGCGCTCTGGCGACCACCATCCAGAACACCGATGGAGTGGTCTACGCCGTGTCGCTGATCACCACCTCCAGCCAGTTCGCCGCCCAGGCGGACGAGTTCCGCCGTGAGCTTCTTGCGGCGAGAGCCGCTATCGAGCACTCGCTCGGCGGCTGCGCCCCGGATGAGCCCTTGCCGCAAGCCAGGAGCGCCGCCGGCTAGAGCCGTCGCGGCGTGCTTGAGCGTGGAGGCCGAAGGCGCCATCTCAGCTGGAGCACGGCGACGAAAGGCTGACGATGCCTGAACATGGCCACGAGCATCACGGCGATCATGGTCATGACCATGAGGGTGGCGGCGGCCGTTCGCACGCGGGGCACGCGCATGTCCCCGCCAACTTCGGCCGGGCCTTCGCCGTCGGCATCATCCTGAACACCGGCTTCGTCGCCGCCGAGGCGATCTATGGCGTCCTGGCCAACTCCCTGGCGCTGCTGGCGGACGCCGGACACAATCTCGGCGACGTGCTTGGCCTGGGCGTGGCCTGGCTGGCGTCGTGGCTCGCCTCCAGGCCCCCCAGCGCGCGCTTCACCTATGGACTGCGCGGGTCGTCGATCCTGGCGGCCTTGAGCAACGCCACGGTGCTGCTGCTCGTCACCGGCGCCATCGCCTGGGAAGCGATGCTCAGATTCAACCATCCGCAACCGGCAGCGGGAACGACGATCATGATCGTCGCCGCCGGCGGCGTCCTGATCAATGGCGCGACGGCGCTGATGTTCATGTCGGGACGCAAGACCGATCTGAACATCAGGGGGGCGTTCACCCACATGGCCTCCGACGCCCTGATCGCGCTGGGCGTCGTCGCGGCGGGCGGCCTGATCCTGCTGACCGGCTGGCTCTGGCTCGATCCGGCCATCAGCCTGGTGATCAGCGCGGTGGTCATCTGGGGGACCTGGTCGCTGATGCGGGAGTCGCTGAACCTTGCGCTGGCCGGCGTTCCGGTCGGCGTCGATCACGCGGTGGTGCGCGAATTCCTCTGCGGCCTTTCGGGCGTGACCGAGGTCCACGATCTGCATATCTGGGGCATGAGCACGACCGAAACCGCCCTGACGGCGCACCTTGTGAAGCCGCTGGCGCCGGCCGACGACGCCTTCCTTCACGACATCTGCGCCGAACTGAAATCGCGCTTTGGCATCGGCCACGCCACCCTGCAGGTCGAGCGGGGCGGCGAGGCGGAACCCTGCGTCCTGGCGCCCGAGCACACGGTCTGAGACGCGTGACGGCCGCACCTGACCCGCCCCCGTCATCGCCTCGCAGGCCCCGCCGGCTGCCCATCGCCGTGGCGGCGGGCGTGCTGGCGCTGATCCTCTGCGTCGGGTTCGGCGTGATGCAGCTGCGGCGGACCTGGCTGCAGCGGTCGCTGCTCACCACACCGGTCGCGGAGGTCGCCAGTCATCGCGAACTGGTGCGCTTCGCGGTGGCGCAGGCCAGGCCGCTGTTCGCGCACGACTGCGCCAGCTGTCATGGGGCCGATATGAAGGGCCGGATTTCCACCGGCGCGCCGGATCTGACCGACAAGAACTGGCTCTACGGCGATGGCAGCGTGCTGCAGATCGAGCGCACCATTCTTTACGGCGTCCGCTCCGGCCACAAAAAGACCCATGACGTCACCGAGATGCCGGCCTTCGGCCAGCGCGGCCAGTTGGACGAGGCCGCCATCGACAACGTGGTGCAATATCTGCTGGAGCTGAACGGACGGCCGCACGACGCCCAGGCCGCCGCGCTGGGAACGGAGGTCTTCAACGGTGCGTCGTCTTGCGGCGACTGCCACGGGCCCGACGCCCGAGGGAACTCCGATTACGGAGCGCCCGATCTGACCATCAACGTCTGGGACTATGGGGGCAGCCCCCAGGCCCTGCGCGATTCGATCTACTACGGACGCCACGGCGTCATGCCGGCCTGGTCCGGCAAGCTGACGCTGGGACAAATCCGCGCGCTGTCGATCTACGTCTATGCCGTCTCCCACGGTTGACCCCGCCCCCGGCGCCGGCGCCGGACAGTCCCGGCGCGGCCGCGGGCTCGGGCTCGCCGGTCTGGCGGGACGACTGGCGCCCTCGATGCGGACGCTTGTGGCCCTGGCGCTCGTCGCCGGCCTGGCCGGACTCGGCGTCGCCGGCGCGGTCCTGTTCCGCCCCTTCGACCGCACCCCCACCGCGGTCCCCCCGGGGGATGTGGCGCTGGTCAATGGCGCGCCGATCCTGACCAACGACTTCATGATCGAGGTCGAGGCTGTCGAGGGCCAGCCCTTCGCCGATGTGGCGCCGGCCGTGCGCGCCAGGATCCTGCACGAGATGATCGACGAGGAGCTGATGGTCCAGCGCGCCCTGGCGCTGGATCTCCCCGAACAGGATACCGGCGTGCGGGCCTCGCTGGTGGGCGGGGTCAAGGCCCTGGTGACCGCGCCGATCCAGGCCGAGCCGCCGACCGATGACGAGCTGCGGGCCTACTACGCCGCCCATCGCGGCCATTACGGCACCAAGGGCAGCATGACCTTGACCGATCTGGTGCTGCACGTCGGTGGCTCAGGCGATGCTCCCCAGAGCGTCAGCCAGGCCTTGGCCGACGCCGCCCAAGCCGCCTATGAGCTGCGCTCGGGCGCGGCCCTGGACACGGTGGAGCAGCATTTCGGCATGGCGGATTCCGGCAAGGTCAGCGGCGTTGAGCAGGACTTCGCCGCGAAGGCGCACCTGGGAGCGAAACTCTATGCCGTCGCCCTGACCCTCGGCGACGGGCAGGTCTCCGAGCCCATCGCCGACGCCGATGGCGTGCATCTTCTGGTGATGCAGCACCGCCAAGCCCCGATCTTCACCGACTACGACGCCGTGCGGAACAACGTCTACGCCGATTACGCCCTGGCCCGGCAGACCCCCGCCGAGCGGGCCAACCTGCGGTTGCTGCGCCGCAAGGCCGATATCGTCCTGGCGCCCGGCCAAAGCGAATGACGCTCCGGGCGACGCGACAGTCCGCGCTGGCGCTGGCTGCGGCCATCCTGTGGTTGCTGGCGCCCGCGGCGGTCAGGGCGGCGGCGGCGCCCGGCGCAAGCGGCGGCGAGACGGCCCATGTCAGCTACTCCCGCTGGACCGTCGATGGCGCCTCGGTGCGGCTTGATTTCCTGTTGCCGAGGACGGCCGCCCGCGGCTTCGTCGCGCCCGGAGCGCCGCTGCCGTTCACCAGCGTCGTCGCCGCCGCGGTGGCCGCCAATGTCGCGGTGGAATCGGCGGGCGGCGCCTGTGAGGCGATCGACCAGGGCGAGGGCGCGGGCCGCATCTATGTCATGGCGCCGACGCCCACGCTCTACCGGTTCGAGATCATCTTCGCCTGTCCGCGCGCGGACGGCATCGTGCTGCACGACCATGTGCTGTTCGCCCGTTTTCCGGACCAGGTGAACTACGCCCAGGTGAGGATCGATGGCGGGGGGCCCGCCATCCAGCTCTTCACCCAGGGTCGCCAGACCCTCGCCCTGCCGGCCGGAAATCGGCCGCCCCAGGCCAGCCTCCTCCGCTTCGCCATGCAGGGCGCCGAGGGGGTGACAGGTCAGGCGGACCGGCTCTGCGTCGTCTTCGGCCTGTTGCTGCTGGTCCGGCGCTGGCGCGACCTGGGCGCGGTCGCCATCGCGCTCGGCGCGGGCTATCTGGCCTCGATCGCCATGGCGCTGGGCGGTCTCGGCCTGTCGGACCGAAGCTGGAGCGGCGCTGTCACCGGCCTGGCCGTCCTGCTGCTGGGCGCCGGCGCTCTTCGGCTGCGGCCGCCGGGACCCGCGCCGCCGCGTGGGTGGCGGATCGCCGCCATCGTCGCCCTGAGCGTGATGCTCACCGCCGCCGTGGCGATCGGCGCAGTGAAGGATCCATCCGAGGCGCTGGCGGTCGGCGGCCTGGCCGTGTTCGGCGCCGCCCAGGTCTGGGTGGTGGGGGCGGACGCAGGGCTGCGCTGGATCGCCTTCGCGCCGGCGGCGCTGTTTGCGCTATCCGATGGAGCCCTGCCGGCGCAGGATCTGGCCACGCTGAAGACGCCGGCGGCGCAGGCGGTTCCGAGATTGCTCGCCTATGATCTCGGCGCGACGGTGGTGGCGGCCCTTTTGGTGGCGATCGCCGTCGCCGGGTTGTGGCTGGCGGCGCGAAGGATCGCCGCGGCGAGGAGGGCCCTGGCGATCGACCTGGGCGCCGCTTCGCTCATCGGCTTGGGACTATTTTGGTTTGTCAGCCGCATCTATTGATATTAGCCGGCTGACCGGCGCAGGCGCGAGCGCGCCACCGCCAGACTTTGTGGGGAATTGCGTCCGCATGCGTAATCTAGATCAGTCGCCGGCGGCTCATGCGCGGGCGCCGCAATGGAGCGGCCGAGGCCCCCGATGAGTTCGATCGACGAGACTGCGGACCTGCTTCCGGGCGCCCCGCTGAGCAGGGCCGGGTTGCTGGTCCGGCGGCTGATCTGGATCTACGGCGCCTACGCCGCCCTCTTCGTGCTGATGCTGGGCCTCGGCGTCATTCCGGTGCGCGGCGCCAACAAGCTCAGCGGCCTGGCCGCCGAATTTCTCGCGGGCGGCCTTGGCGTGACGGCGCTCGTCGGGGTCCTGCTGTCCCTGACCGCCCTGATCGCCGCGGGTCTTCTGACCTCTTCACGGCTGTGGCGGCGCCGCGCCGAGGCGGCGCGGCTGGCCGGCGAACTCGATTCCGCACCGCCCACCCTGCTGGCGATCCTGTGGCGCCTCGGCCCCGGCGTGCTGGCCCGGCAGGGCCAGGCGGTGGTGCTGACCCTCGGCCTCGTGGCCATCGGACTTCTGGCCCGCGTCCTGTGGCCGTCGCTCCACGCGCCAGCGGTGAGGCCGGCCAACGCCAATCTGGTGGCGGCGGTGGTGATCGGCCTGGCCTTCCCCTCGCTGATCGCCGAACGGATGATGAACGCCTTTCCCGCGACCCAGATGCCGGAGGCGCCGGGGCT
>DATCFQ010000692.1:0-8632 GCA_036509495.1 Caulobacteraceae bacterium | reverse complement strand
TCCGCGTCCCCCCTCAGCGCCGCCATCTGGTCGGACGCCAGCGCCTGCTTCGCCGCCGCCTCGTCCTCGAACCACAGCGAGCCGAAGCCGTCATAGGGCGCTTTGCCGAAGTCGTCTTCGCCGCGCACGCGGTGCGACTGGCGGTAGCCTTTCAGCCCAGGCA
The DNA here is from genome assembly GCA_036509495.1 of Caulobacteraceae bacterium. Taxonomy (GTDB): domain Bacteria; phylum Pseudomonadota; class Alphaproteobacteria; order Caulobacterales; family Caulobacteraceae; genus JANWHQ01. The sequence continues at coordinate 8,469 of DATCFQ010000692.1, read as the reverse complement.
GTTCGAGGGCCATCGGGCCATGCTGCTCCATCCAGTACCGGCGGCAGTCCTCCGCAGGCTGGCCCGTCCTGTATTTGAGCGCCACAATCCACTTGATCATAGGGGTTCAAAGCTCCGGGTGGTCGACGGGCAAAAGTGCGGGTTGAGAATCGCTTGAACGACGGCCCATCCCCTCGAGGGGGGAGGGGACCAAAGTCGATCCCGTCACCCCTAGATCGGGATCCTGCTCTTGTACTTCGCCAGCCAGGTGTCGAAATCCATCAGGGACGGCGCCAGGGCCCGCGCCGCGTCGACGCTTCGGGACGCCCGGTATTGCGGCTCGAACTCGTCGAACATCTGGAACATGTTGCCCAGATCGTCGGCGCCGGGGAAGCCCAGATTGCGATAGGCCTCCGCCGACATGGGGTCGAACCGGCAGTCCATGCCGAGCGCGGCGCTGAATTTTTCAGCCATTTCGGCGCCGCTCAGGTGCGCTCCGGCGATGCCGACCGTCTCGCTGATAATCCCGGTCCTGGTCCTGAAGATGGCGTAGGCGCACTTGCCGATGTCCTCGGCCGCGATGCCCGGCATCCTGGCCTTCCCGATCGGCAGGGTCAGGGCGTAGGCGCCGTCCTGGCCCTTCGTGGGTCCCCAGCCGTGATTGTAGAAGTTGTCCCAATAGAAGCAGGTCAAAAGGAAGGTCGTCGGCAGGCCCAGGTCGGTGAACACATGATCGATCTGGCCCTTGGAGTCCGAGTGCGGGACCTTGTACCTGCCCATGAGCGTCGGCATCCGCGGATCGCTGAGCGGCAGCCACTGGGTGGTATCGTCCAGCGTCGACCAGATCACCCGCGCCGCGTCTGCGGTCCTGGCGGCCTTGGCGATGTTCGCAGCCTGCTGCTGCTCGCGCTCCACCGAGCCTGCTTCCGGATAGTTGGTCACGCCGAAGACGCCATGGGCGCCCCTGAACGCGGCGGCCAGGCTGGCCTCGTCGTCAAGGTCGGCGGGCGCCACCTCGGCGCCCTTGGCCTCCAGAGCCTTCGCCTTGTCCGAGCCGGGGTTGCGGGTGAGCGCCCGACAGGCAAATCCGCCATCGGGATCGCCCAGGATCGCCTCGCAGAGGCCCGCGCCCTGCGATCCTGTCGCCCCCAGAACTGCAATGATCTTGTGACCAGCCATGTCGGGTTCCCCAATCCATATTACCTATCTGGTCGCACTTTGAATCCAGAGCCGGATTCAGCCAGGATATACCGAGATGGCCGCCGCGACGGATGCAGGGCGTTGATCGGCGGGCAGGCGTCCCCGGCCGATCGACTGGCCCGGCTGGCCGGCGCCGCCCGGGACGAGCTGTACCGCATCATCCCCTTCTGGCTGGGGCTGCGCGACCCCGAAGGCGGCGGTTTCGCCGGCGAGGCCGACAGCCATGGCCGGCCGCTCTGGTCCGCCGACAAGGGCGCGGTGTTGCAGACGCGGATCCTCTGGTTCTTCTCCAAGGCCTATCTGGAATTCGCCGATCCGCGGCTGCTCGATGCGGCCTGGCAGGCCTACAGGTTCATCGCCGCGCATCTGGTCGATCCGGACGATGACGGCGTGTTCTGGACCGTGAGCGCCCTGGGCGCGCCGGCCGACACCCGCAAACACCTCTACGCCCAGGCCTTCGCCATCTATGCCCTCGCCGCCTTCTATCAGGCCAGCGGCGAGCCGGGTGCGCTTGGCCTCGCCCAACAGCTCTGGTCCACCGTCGAGCGCCACGCCGCCGACCCCGATCATCCCGGCTATTTCGAGTCGTTCTCCGCCGACTGGCATGCCCAGCCGAACGGTCTCATGGGCAGGGCAGAGGCGCCCAAGAGCTTCAACGCCCATTTCCACCTGCTCGAGGCCTATGGCGCGCTCTGGCAGGTTTGGCCCGATCCGGACCTACGCCGCCGGCTCGAGATGCTGATCGCCCTGCTGACCGGGCCGATGCTGGACCGCCGGTGGAACACCTTCCGGCAAGTCTTCGAGGCCGATGGGCGCCCCCTCGATGACGGCGGCTCCTTCGGCCACGACATCGAAGCCAGCTGGCTCATTCCGGCCATCGCCGATCGCCTGTCACCCGCCACCGCCGCGGCGGCCGGCGCGGCCGTGTCCGGCGTCGCCGAGGCGGTGCTGGATCGGGCGCTGGAGCCGGGTGGCGGGGTTGTCGCGGGATTCGACAGCATCGGCGGGCTGGGCCACGGCAAGATCTGGTGGGTCCAGGCCGAGGCCCTGGTCGGATTTCTCGATGCCTTCGAACGCCGGGGCGATCGGCGCTTCCTGGACGCCGCCGAACGGGTCTGGGGTTTCATCGACCGGTCCTTGATCGACCAGGCGGACGGCGAATGGCGGTGGCGGATCGATCCTGGAGGCGAGACGCCGACGATGCCGAAGGCTCATCTCTGGAAATGCCCCTACCACAATGGGCGGGCCTTGATGGAGGTGCTGGAGCGCGCCAAGCGGTGGTCCGACTGAAGCGGCGGAGGCCTTAGCCGCCGCCCTCTTTCTTTGCCACTGCGGGAGGGCGGAGCTGGAGGCGCCGGCGCGGCGACGCCCGGGTCGTGGTCGAAGTCTCGCGGGGTACGGTGACACTGTGCGAAACAGTTTGACGTACGAATTCAGCCCGTCGCCACGCCGGAACGTGGACTGAACCCCTTGGCTGAGACACTTAAAATAGTGACAGCTGGTTGAAGTAGGGGGTGTGGTCGGGCGGTAGGCCGTCCACAGTCCTTTGGCTCAGTTCGAACTCCAGTGGTGACAGGTAGTCCAGGGCGGAGTGCAGTCGCTGGCGATTGTACACCTGCTCGATGAACTCGCCGACGCGGGACCTGGCGTCGTTCAGGTCGCAGTAGGCGCTGGCGTCGACCTCTTCGGTCTTCAGCGTCTTCATGAAGCTCTCCGCCATGGCGTTGTCGTACGGGCATCCGGCCCGGCTCATGCTGGGCTGGATCCCGGCCGCCTCCAGGCGGGCGATGTAGTCGCCGCAGGCGTACTGGACTCCGCGATCGGTGTGGTGGACGAGGCCGCCGCGGATCACTTCACGAGATCTCAGAGCCATCTCCAACGCAGCCAGCGCCAGGCTCGCGCGCAGATGATCCTCCATGGCCCAGCCCACCACCTTGCGGCTGAAGGCGTCCAGGATCACCGCCAGATAGACGAACGCCTGGTCCAGCCGCACATAGGTGATGTCGGCCACCCACAGTTGGTCGGTCGCCATCGGGGACATGTGGCGGGCGAGGTTGGGCCACACCCGCCAGCTGTGACGCGAGTCCGTCGTCGGCGGCTTGAACAACGGCTTGCGCAAACACAGCAGGTTGTCCTCGCGCATGATCCGCACCAGGCGCTTGTGGTTGACCTGCCAGCCCTCGCGCCTGAGCAGCGCGCCGATCCGCCGATAGCCATAGTAGCGGTTGGCCAGGACCAAGCGCTGGATCACGTCCCTCAGCTCGGTCTCTTCCTGACGCGGGGAGCTCTCGCCCCAGCGCCGGTAGTAGGCGGCCCGGCCCAGGCCAGCCAGGGCGCACATCCTCTCCACCGACCACGCCCTGGCCGGTTCGTCGCCTTGCCGGCGCGTCATCGCTTGGATGTCGGCGAAGACGCCGTCTCGCCAGGCCCGTCGCTCGGCCGGCGTGACGCCTCGATACGCCGCAAGGCTTGCTTGAAAAAATCCAGGTCCAGCTGCTGCTGGCCGACCTTGCGCTGCAGCTGCTCGATCTGCCAGCGCGCCTCGGCCAGGTCGTTGGCCCTGCCCGCCACCCCTCGCGCCGCCGCCATCGCCAAGGCTTCCGTCTTGCTCGGACGGCCGCGCAGGCGCAGCGCCTCCACGCCGCCCAGACGGTAGGCGTCCCGCCAGCGGTATAGGATCACTCGCTTGACCGTCAGCTCTCGCGCCAGCGCGCTGACGTTCTCTCCAGCCTCCATCCGCTGCACCGCTCGCAGCTTGAACTCACGGCTGAAACTTCGGACTTCCAGATCGGACATCGGTTCTCCTCAAAGAGAACTGTCCCTATTTTCCCTGTCTCACTTCAGGGGTCCACTCCAACGGTTTTGACCGCTCAATTTCGTAAAGTGTCACCATAACTTCTACGAGGAAGAAAGAAGCGTCGCCTGGCGCGGACAGCCTGATCCCGCACCGGATCAAGTTCCAGAAGTTCGGGCGGTAGGGGCGAAAAGACCGACGCAGATGGCGCGGTACGGTTACCGCTGGCGACTCTAAGGCACCCTTGAAACAGTCCGTTTCCGGGACAGTGACGCGCGAGGCGGCCCTGCAGACATTGGCCGTTTGTTCCGTGGCTATGATGGCCCAACGTTGTCATCACCAACGTTGGGCTCTAGCTATTGCTTATGCTGACGCGCATAGAAATCGACGGTTTCAAGACGTTCGAACGGTTCTCTCTGGACCTTCGGCCGTTCACGGCCATCGTCGGGCCCAACGCGAGCGGCAAGTCCAATTTGTTCGACGCGCTACGGTTTCTGTCCCGCCTGGCCCAGGTCGATATCCGCACGGCGATGCAAGAGCTGCGGGGACTGCCAGAAGAGCTGTTCCGTCAGACGGCAGCCGGCACCGCCAATGATATGGCTTTTGCCGTCGAGGTCCTGCTGGAACGCACCGGGACTGACGCGTTCGGCCGCAAGTATCAGATCTCGGCGCAAAGACTCCGCTATGAGCTGAAGCTAGAACTCCGGCGCGATGCGGAAGGGGTACCACGCAGCGTCCAAGTAGCCTATGAGCGCTGTACTCCGCTTGCCACTAAAGCCGAGACTGCCGATTATCTCAAAGGGTTGAAGATCAGCTACAGGGGCACCGCAAATCCCTTCATCCGCGTCAGTGAGGAGGGCGACGCGATCGAGATCAAGCAAGACGGCCCCCAAAAGCACGGCCGTCCGGTTAGGCTGTCTCTGACAGAAGCCTCCCGCACGGCTCTGTCCACAGTGACGACAGCAGAGTTTCCACACTTGCACGCCCTGCGCGAGGCATTGATCGGCCTTAGGTTCCTGGAGATCAATCCCAAGGCCGCGCGCAGCAGCAACGATCGCTTCGAAGACCGTGAGTTGAAAGCTGATGCCTCGAACCTGGCTGCGGTGCTGGCGCGCCTCAAAGAGGAGACGGCCAACGATACACGCCCCGAAGGGGTTCTCTCTGATATCGCAGCAGACCTTGCCGCCCTGAATCCCTCGATTCGTCGGCTTGAGGTCGACAACGACCCGCAACAACGCCAGTTTTCCTACAGTCTGAGTTTCACCGACTCTCTGAACTTTAGTTCACGCGTGATTTCAGACGGGACCGTACGGCTTCTGGCGTTGCTGACTGTGCTGGACGATCCAAGCCGTCGCGGTACCCTTTGCTTCGAAGAACCGGAGAACGGGGTGCACGAGGGGCGAGTACCCATGCTCATTCAATTCCTCCGCCAAGCTGCACAGGTAGAAGGAGAGGGAAACAGCCAGCCGTTTCAGATACTGCTCAACACTCACTCGCCCAAAGTGATGGCCGCCCTGCAGGATGAGGAAATTGTCGCTGCCGATAGCGTCATGACTATCGACGCCGAGACCCGCACGCGCACCAACCGCACGCGGATGCGCACGGGCATTGTGGATCAGCTGAACCTTTTCGATCCCGAGCATGATCTCACCCGTGCTGAACTAGAGCGGCTTCTACAGAAGGTCACGGACGCAGCCTAATGCACCTAAGTTGGGCGGTTCTCTACGAGGGCGATACCGACGCCGCATATTTCAATGGGTTGATCCCTCGGCTGATGGAGGCCCTGGCGCTCGCAGGCGCGCGCTTGCCGACGATACCTACGGAACCGGCCATACGGCTCCGCCGCGCAGGACCGGCGGAGGTGGCGGCCGAGGCGTGCGGAGCCAGAGACGCCTTCTGGCTAGTATTCATCCATGCCGACACGGGCGGCCGAGCGTTGGCCAGAGATATTGCTCACCGTTCAACAGCTTATTGTGACGCGATGAGGGAATTATGCGGGTGGCAAACTGATCGCTGCATTGTGGTGACCCCGAACCATGAGACGGAGGCCTGGGTGTTGGCCGATCCCGAGGCCGTCACATCTCTGCTCGGCTATTCCGGGGACCCAGCCGCGCTGGGTCTGCCGGCGAATGCGGCCGCGGCAGAGCGTCTTAGAGATCCGAAGGCGACGCTAGAGCGGGCGGTGTCACACGTCAGAGGGCGGCGGCGCACGCCCCAACTGAGCCAGATCTATCCCGCGGTAGCTCAAAGACAGAGATTGGATACCTTGCGCGCCTCCGCATCATTCCGCGCCTTCGAGGACAAAGTTCGTCAAGCCATGTTGGGCCTGGGCTGTCTCTGACGCTCACTTGACCGTGTGAGTTCTGGGGAGCCGCAGTAGGCGAAGGTCTGCTTCCCGGCCGTAGATGACAGGCACTCCTGTCCCTCTTCCCAGCGTCCCGTGCCATGCATCTTTTTGACAAACGGGGGACGGCCGTTAGCCGCCGACGCTTGCTTTCCCACTGCGTGCGGCGACCGGAGCAGAAGCCGCCGGCGCGGCCACGCCCGGGTCGTGGTCGAAGTCCTTGGTGAAGCGCACGAGGTTATCCGCCGCCGGCTTCTCCCCGCGGGCGATCTTGGCGCGTTCGGCGCGGCTGGCGATGATGTAGTTGCGGATCTGCACGTCGCCCTCATGGCAGGCGTATTCGTAGAACTTGTAGCTGTCGTCTCTCACCCACTCCGTCCGGGCGGTCCAGGGCGCCGTGTAGGTCTGCGGGTCGTAATAGGTCAGCTCGTGCATCAGGGTGTTCGGCCCCGTCATGGTCAGCCGCTCCACCGTCCTCGCCTCAGGACTCATCGGCGTGGTGTCCAGGGGCGCGCCGCCGACCATGGTGACGATCACCGGCGACGCCGAGCGCTTCGACGAATCCCGCGAGACGCTGTCGCCGGACTTGATGTTGGTGGTCTCGATCACCAGCGTCTTGCCTTCCCAATGGGCGCGGCTGTTGCCCATCCAGCCTTCGACGTTTTTGGGCCAATGCGGGGCGTTGCCGATCGGGATGATCCGGGTGGCGAGCATCTCGGCCTCGATCACGATGTAGCCGGGCGACTGGAAGATGCGGATGCCGTTGTTGTAGCGGTTGGGGAACATGGAGGCGGGATAGCCGCGGGTGATGCACCGATCCCAGGTATCGAAGTCGGTCACCCAGTCGAAGGCCTGCCCCGGCACCCAGCTGGAACGGCCGGTCTCGTACAATCGCTGCCCCTCGGGCGTCAGCGGCGGCAGCCGTCCGTCGGCGGGATCCACCAACAGGCTGGTCCGCTTGGCGAAACTCGACCGGCGCATCCAGTCGGCCAGGCCCTTGGTCCCGACGGTGCTTGCGCCCTTCACGCTGAAACGGGAATCCGAGCCTTCTGCCGCCTTCAGCCGGCGCGCGAACTCCTCGTCGGTGACCCAGACGCGCGGCCCGTATTCCTTCGGCCGCTGGAACAGGATCTTCGCGTCAGCGACGTCGTCGAGCGAGTAGATGTGGCTGAAATCGTAGTCGCCCCAGGGTGTCTTCGGGGGCGTGTAGTCGGTCGGAACCGGGGGCAGCGTCTCGAGATTGGCCGGGCGCTTCTGCGCGACGGCCATCGGCGCGGCGGCGAAGGCGGCGGCGGCCAAGGCGATAGCGGCCACGGCGAGACGTGAAGCCAGGGTGCTGTAGCTCATCACGACGCTCCTCCTGGAGTCTGCAGTTCCACAGGATCGCGCGGTTTGACGCCTCGGTTCGCGCCTGAGGCCCGAGCCCCGCCCATGCGACGACAAACTCCACGTCCGACCTGTGGGACCTGACCTATCATTGTGTAGACAACGCATTGCACACGGTGGGGAAGGTGGCGAGTCCGCCCGGCGGAGCCGACCTTGAGAGCGCACGCGCCCTGACGTAGCCTTCCCTTGCAAGCTGGACCGGCCTTGGGAGGAAACGGCGATGAATCCGGATCGTGGGGCGGGCGGCCGGTGAGCGGGACTGCGCGGGCCTTTCGCGTTTTCACCTACGAGAACGCCCTGGTGGCCATCCTCGGCGTCACCTTTGGGGTTGTGTTCATGGACCGGCTGGCCGTGAACTACCTCGCGCCGTTCATCGTCCGCGACCTGCATCTCAGCGCCACCCAGGTGGGGCTGACATCTTCGGCCCTGGCGATCACCTGGGCGCTCAGCAACATCGGCGCTGGACGGCTGTCGGACCTGATGGGCCGGCGCAAGCCCCTGCTGGTCGCGGCAGTGCTGGTGTTCTCGGCCTGCTCCTTCGTCTCGGGACTGGCGACCTCCTTTGCCGTGCTGATCGGCGCCCGGCTGTTCATGGGCCTGGCGGAAGGGCCGGTGCCGCCCCTGGTGCTGACCCTGATGGCCGAAAGCTCGTCGCCGCGGCGGATCGGCCTGAACACGGGCCTGATCATCAACGGCTGCCTGTCGCTGTTCTCCTCGGTGCTCGGGCCGATCGTGCTGATCTGGCTCGCCCAAACCCTGAACTGGC
>DATCFQ010000691.1:0-3489 GCA_036509495.1 Caulobacteraceae bacterium | reverse complement strand
AGGCGGGGGAACATCTCCAGCCGCGTTCCGGCGGCATAGATCGCCGCCGCGGCGGCGAGGCACAGCCAGGCGAAGACCACGACCCGCGGGCGGCGCACCGAGGTGGCGATGGCCCCCCCGATCATCGCCGGGCGGCGCCCTGCTCCGCAGCGAACAGGGCCGCCACGCCCTGCACGGCCACCTGCTCGCCCGGCTGGAAGCCCTGGGCGACGAAATCCCCGTCCTTCTCGGGCGTCGGGCCCGAGACCTGGCGGCGCTCGAACTGGCCGGGACCGCGGCGGACATAGGCCCAGTCCAGGCCTTGGTAGCGGATCAGGGCGGTCCTGGGCAGCAGCACGCCCGTCTGGCTCGAGGGCTGGTCGATCCGCGCGCTCTGGGTCAGGCCGATGGAGAACAGGATGGCCTGCGGACCGGTCACCAATGCAATCAGCCCCGAGGACTGAAGACGCGGCTCGGCGTTGCGCGAAGGACCGATCACCGGGGCATGGACCGAGCCCGAGCCGATGTCGATCTCGACGGTGCGGGCGCCTGCCTGGCCCTGGCTGTCAGGGGTGTCGACCTGGACCAGGGCCGCATGGCCCTCCGACAAGGCCTTCACCAGCCCCTGGCGGCGGGCGTCCGACATCCGCGCCAGTCCCGGGCCCCATTGCAGCCCGACCTGCCGGCGTAGCTGCACGACCTTGAGCTCGTCCTGGCGGGCCTGGGAGATGGCCGCCTCGGCGTCCTTGGCCGACATGGCGGCGCTGCCGGGGCTCAGCGCCCGGGCGCGAGCCGCCTCGGCGCCGGAGGCGGCGGCCGCGGCGATGGCGGTGTCGAGATCGGATTCCAGCTGCGCCAGCGGTCCGGGATCCAGCACCTTGGCGAAGGCGGCGACCTGCACGGCCCGGCGCTGGGCGCTCAGGGTCGCGGTCGCCACGCCCAGGCGACGCTGCGCTTCGGGGGCGAGGGTCAGGATGGGGCCGGCGACGGCCGGCAAGGCGGCGGCGGCGAGCGCCACGGCCAGGATCCATCGAGTCAGGGCTCGTGCTTCGCCCACGGGCGTCTCCCCCAGCCGGGACCCGGTCGCCCGGCGAGCCGCAGCTCCGGCGCAATCGCCGAATCGAGAGGATCGTAGCCGGGAAGCGGCCCCGGCGCTTCAGACATCCTCGGTTTCGGCCGACACGGGCGCGCGGAAGGTCGCCGCGGGGCCGCTCTCGGGCGGGCCGGCGCGATTCAGCCGGACGACGAAGGCGGCTCCGCCGCCGTTGCGGCCCTGCACCGAGACCTCGCCGCCGTGGGCTTCGACGATGCGCTTGACGATGGCCAGGCCGAGCCCCGCGCCGCCGGACTTGGAGCGGTTGCGCCGCCAGAAGCGCTGGAACATCAGCTCGCGTTCGGCCGGCGGCACACCCGGCCCGCGGTCGAGCACGCGCAGCACGCCCTGGGCCTCCATCTTGACCTCGACCGTGCTGCCGGCCGGCGCATGGGCCAGGGCGTTCTCGACCAGATTGCGGACCGCCTGGAACAGCACCTCGCCGTCGCCGTGGACCCAGATCGGCCGGGTCACGCCGGTGAGGGCGAGGCGGCGGCCCTTCGCCAGGGCCATGGGGGCCATGTACTCGACCACCTCGCGGCCCAGCGCCTGCAGGTCGGCGACCTCGCTCGGATCGGGCACGAAGCTGTCGAGTTCGGCCACATCCAGTAGCTGGCCGATGATCCGCGCCATCCGGTCGCTGTCGGCTTCCAGCGCGCGGCGCAATTCGCTGTCGGGCAGGGCGTTCAGCCGGGCGCGCTGGATCGACAGCGGCGTGCGCAGTTCATGAGCGGCGTCGGCGGTGAACTCGCGCTGGATGCGGAAGCCCTGCTCGAGACGGTCGAGCGCCTGGTTCACCGCGTGCGCCAGCGGCGCGATCTCGTCGGGCAACCGGTCGGTGGGCAGGCGGATCGACAGGGTCGCCGGACCGATCGCCCGCGCCATGTCGGAGGCCTTGGTCACCGGCCTGAGCGCCCGGCGCACGATGACCAGGTCGGTCAGCGCCAGCAGCAGCAGGATCGGCGGGATCAGCCAGGCGATCTTCTGCAGGAAGGCCGAGACGATGTCGTCGACCACCACGTCGGGGTGTTCGAGGTCCTGGGCGACCTGCACCCAGGCGATGTCGCCGCCGCGCCGCTCGGGGAAGCTGCCGCCATAATAGACCGCCGGTCCGTGCGAGCGCTCGTAGAAGCTCGGATGATCGGCGCTGGCGCTGGGCGGAAACAGGGGCCCGTGGCTGGCCAGCGAGGAGAACAGCACCCTGCCCTGGGTGTCGACGATGGCGAAGGCGAAGCCCGAGGAGGCCGCGACGTACTGGGCCTTGAGGTCGGGCGGCAGACCCAGGCTCCAGCCGGACGCGGTACGGGTCAGGGCCCCGGCGATCGCCGCTTCGTGCCGGCGCACCGTCTGGTGCTCGAAGCTCGAGGCTGTGGAGTTCAGTAGCAGTCGCACCGCCACCGGCAGCACCACCGCCACGGCCGCCACCGCCAGCAGGTGCAGCCAGATGATGCGCCAGAGCAGCGAATTGAGCGGCTGCTTCATGGATGGGTGTCGGCCAGCAGATAGCCGAGCCCTCTGACGGTGTGGATCTCGACCTTGGCGCCCATGGTCTCCAGGCGCTTGCGCAGGCGATAGACCGAGACCTCGACGGCGCTCTTGCCCACCTCCGAGGTCATGCCGAACAGCTGGTCCTCGATATAGCTCTTGGGCACCACCTTGCCCGCACGGCGCAGCAGCACCTCCAGCAGGGTCAGCTCCTGGGCCGACATCGGTTCGGCCTTGCCGTCGACGAAAGCCTGGCGGCCTTCGGTGTCGAGGGCGAGATTGGCGGTCTGCAGCACCCGGCCCAGCATCTCGCCGGGCCGGCGCAGCAGGGCCCTGAGGCGCGCCACCAGTTCCTCGAAGGCGAAGGGCTTCACCAGATAGTCGTCGGCCCCGTTCTGCAGCCCGGCGATCCGTTCGTGCAGGCCGCCGCGGGCGGTCAGCACCAGCACCGGCGTGCCGTCCTTGCGGCCGCGCATCTCGCGCAGCACCGCCGAGCCGTCGCGATCGGGCAGGCCCAGGTCCAGGACCACCGCGGCATAGCGCGTGTCGCGCAGCGCCTCGGACGCGTCCTCGGCGGTCTCGGCGTGATCGACGTCGAAACTTTCCGCCTCGAAACCCCGCATCAGGAGCTCGGCGAGCTCCTCGTTGTCCTCGACCACCAGCAGCCTCATGAGCGCGGCGCTCCTATGCGTTTTGTCGCGGCCGAGGACCTGAGGGCCCCCGACAGCCATGTGTAAGCGGCCCCGCTTATAGCCGCCTCGCCTTGCGCGAAGCTTGCGCCGTTCACTGGGCAGGACGGCGTCAGCGCGGGCAAGCGTCTAGTCCAACGGCCTCTCGGAGGCACAGTGTCCCTGCATTTTTCCATTCGAAACAGCCCAGCCCTGCACCTGCCGGCGCGCCAGCAGCTGACCATTCTCGGCGCGGCGGGCGGC
>DATCFQ010000690.1:0-9870 GCA_036509495.1 Caulobacteraceae bacterium | reverse complement strand
CGCTGAGGTAGGTTCGGCGCCGGAAAACGGAACCACCAAGTCCACCAAGATCACCAAGGAGCGCGAAGCGCTCGCTGTAGGCTCAGCCCATCCGGCGATCGAAGCGATGGACGCGGGGCCTTGGTGTCCTTGGTGAACTTGGTGGTTCAATTCTGCTGAGCGCTCAGTGCTCAGAGCTTCCTTGCTCCGGGTCGCTACCAAGGCATAGCCTCGCCCGAAGCACTCAGAGGGCCGAGATGCAGCATATCCTGGAAGAGCTGGAGCGGCGGCGCGGGCGGGCGCGGCTGGGCGGCGGCCAGAAGCGCATCCAGGCCCAGCACGCCAAGGGCAAGCTGACCGCCCGCGAGCGCATCGACCTCCTGCTCGACGAAGGCTCGTTCGAAGAGTTCGATATGTTCGTCGAGCACCGGGCCACCGAATTCGGCATGGCCGAGAACAAGATCCCCGGCGACGGGGTGGTCACCGGCTGGGGGACCATCGGCGGGCGGACGGTCTTCGTGTTTTCCAAGGATTTCACCGTGTTCGGAGGCTCGCTGTCGGGCGCCCACGCCCAGAAGATCCTGAAGATCCAGCGCCAGGCGATGAAGGTCGGGGCGCCGGTGATCGGCATCTACGACGCCGGCGGCGCGCGCATCCAGGAGGGGGTCGAGAGCCTGGCCGGTTATGCCGACATCTTCCTCGAGAACGTCATGGCCTCCGGCGTCATTCCGCAGATCAGCGTGATCATGGGTCCCTGCGCGGGCGGGGACGTCTATTCCCCGGCGATGACCGACTTCATCTTCATGGTGAAGGACACCAGCTACATGTACGTCACCGGCCCCGACGTGGTGCGCGCGGTCACCCACGAGGAGGTCACCCACGAGGAGCTTGGCGGGGCCCGGGTGCACGCCGGCCGCTCGGGCGTGGCGGACGGGGCCTTCGACAACGACCTGGAGGCGCTTTCGCAGGTACGTCGGCTGATGGACTTCCTGCCGCTGTCCAACCGCGAGAAGCCGCCGATCCGGGCCAGCTACGACTCCCCCGACCGCGAGGAGCCCTCGCTCGACACCCTGGTCCCGGCCGACGCGGAGAAGCCCTATGACATCAAGGAGCTGATCTCCAAGGTGGTGGACGAGGCCGACTTCTTCGAGATTTCGCCCGACTTCGCCAGGAACATCGTCACCGGCTTCGCCCGCATGGACGGCCAGCCGGTGGGCATCGTGGCCAATCAGCCCCTGGCCCTGGCCGGGGTGCTCGACATCGACGCCAGCCGCAAGGCGGCGCGGTTCGTGCGGTTCTGCGACGCCTTTGGATTCCCGATCGTCACCTTCGTCGACGTGCCGGGCTTCATGCCGGGCACCCGCCAGGAGTACGGCGGCCTGATCACCCACGGCGCCAAGCTGCTGTTCGCCTATGCCGAGGCCACCGTGCCCAAGGTGACCCTGATCACCCGCAAGGCCTATGGCGGCGCCTATGACGTGATGAGTTCAAAGCACCTCCGGGGCGACATGAACTACGCCTGGCCTACCGCCGAGATCGCGGTCATGGGGGCCAAGGGGGCGGTGGAGATCATCTTCCGCGAGGACGCCAAGGACCCGGTCAAGCTCAAGGCCCGCGAGGCCGAGTACAAGGCCCGCTTCGCCAACCCCTTCGTCGCGGCGTCCCTGGGCTACCTCGACGACGTGATCTCGCCGCGCGAGACGAGGAAGCGGATCGCCCGGGCGCTGAAGGGGCTGAGAACCAAGAGCCTCTCCAATCCCTGGAAGAAGCACGACAACATTCCGCTGTAGCGACCTGGCCCGGGCTGAGGGGTGGAGGATGTGCGGGCTCGGGCGGGACTGAGCGGAACATGGTCCGCCGTCGCTTCGTTACCTCCGCAAGGTCCCCGCACGGGACGCGTACAGGAGCAACGAGCCATGGCCAAAGAGGACGACTGGCGCGAGCAGCGCCGCTGGGACTTCGATCGCGAGGCGCAGCGCCGGGCCGACTACGGCCAGGCCGATCCCTCCCCCGGTTATCGCCGCGACCCCCGCCACGACGACGACGGCCCGCGTATCGGCTACCGGGCCGCCCGCGAGGACGCCTGGCTCGACGAACGCCGCCGGGCCGAGCAGCGGAGCGCGCCGCGCCTCCGCGACGAGCGGGCCTATAGTCCGTTCGGGGCCACCGGACCCACCGCCTACTATGACAGTCCCTACGCCTGGGGTCCGGGCGTTGCGCCCTACGGCTATGGCGCGCCGTTCGCCGGCATGATGGGGGCCTATGGCGGCGCCCGCAGCGACTATGCCCCCGGCCGTCATGACGCCGCTCCGCCGGCCGCCCGGCCGGGCGAACAGCGCAGCTTCATCGACAAGGCCGCCGATCAGCTGGCGTCCTGGTTCGGCGATAGCGACGCCGATCGCCGCCGCCACGAGGACGAGCTGCAGGCCAGCCACCGCGGTCGCGGACCCAAGGGCTACAAGCGCTCGGACGCCCGCATCCAGGAGGACATCAACGACCGCCTGACCGAGGATCCCTATCTGGACGCCACCGACATCGAGGTGTCCGTGGCGGACGGCGAGGTGACCCTGGCCGGCATGGCGCCCAGCCGCGAGGACAAGCGCCGCGCCGAGCGTCTGGCCGAACAGGTGTCGGGCGTCGGGGACGTGCAGAACAACCTGCGCCTTCGCCGTTCCGACGAGATCGACACCGGGGAGAAGCCCTCGGCCGGCAACTTCTGAGCTGGCGGCGTCTAGGCCAGGGCCTGGCGCGGAGCGCTCCTGGCGGCCTTCACCTCTTCGCCGGCATAGCGACCGTCGTCGAGCGACGATGGCTGTCCGGCCTTGCCGGGCCAGCGGTAGAAGATGTGGTCGCCGATCTGCGCGGTCTTCACCAGGGTGTCGTTCCAGTACGGATCGAGCCGCCAGCTGTGGTAGTGGGTGGCCGTGCCCACCGCCGCCACGACGTAGCCGTTCAGGGCGTCCAGCGCGATCTTGCCGGCGCTGTCCAGTTCCTCGGCCGTCGGCGGTCGACGCCGCAGCGAGCCGTCGCAGACGAAGGAGAACTGGCAGCCGGTGCTGCGGCGCCAACCCTCGTAGACCACCCCGCAGACAGTCCTGGGGAAGTCGCGGTCGCGCACCCGGTTCAGCACCACCTGGGCGACGGCGCGCTGGCCCTCGATCGGCTGGAAGCCGGCCTCGAAATAGACCGCCTGGGCCAGGCACCGCACCGCTTGGCGGGCGTCGGCGGCCTTTCTGGCGTGCAGCACGAAGGGCGGGGCGGGGGCGACCTCGGGCGCAGCGGCGAACCCGCCCTGCGGCTGGGCGGCGCCGATGCCGAGGCCGGTGAGATCTACGGTTTGCAGCGACCGCAACACCCCCAGCGGGGAAGCGGCCACGACCGCGGCGGTCAGGCCGGCGAGCATGATATGGGGCAGGCCCCATCCGGGCCGCAAAGCAAAGTTCATCTAGAGTCCTGGTTTCGCCAAGTCCAAGCTTGGCGCGTGGCGCCCCGACCTCTGGGCGAGAGACGTCCCGGCTCCGGCGACGCCTCTCATTCAGCGCTTTGGCTGCGGGGTTGCTGGCGTTCTACCCAATCATGGCCGCCATGGCTCTGCGACATCTAGCCGTCAAAGCGGAGCTATACTCAGCTTTGCTATGGTCGGCGCAAGCTTGTGCCGACGCTTCAGTGAGTGGAGAAGCTCCGGCCGGGCGCGAGCTTGGCCTTGATCTCCTCGAACTCGATGTTGGCCGCCTCGAACATGCCGTTGATCCGCATGGCGCAGGCGCGCACGGCCTCCAGGCTGAGGGCCGCCAGGGCCTCGGCGCTGGCCACGCGCTCCTCGGCCGACGCGTCGGGACCGACCGCCTCGAATTCGGCGACCCGGCCGCTCTCCTCGCCGATGATCCGCACCGACTCGGCGAAGCCGCTCATGCGCCCGTGCAGCTTCATGAGCCGCTGCTGGATCTCGTCCTGGGTCTCGTCCGCCATGATGGCCGCCTCTTCTTGCCGATATCCTTATGGACCGGCGGCCGACCCCGCCCAAGCCCGGCCTGGACGGGCGTCCCGCGGCGGCTCTAAGCTTCGCTGCATGCAACCCCTTCGATGCCTGGTCCTGGTCCTGGCCGCACTCGCCTTCGCGGCGACGGCGGGCGCCCAGGCGCTCTATTCACCGCCGGAGGGCGACTTCCAGGTCGCCTTTCCGGACGCGCCCTCGGTCCAGGTCAAGCCGGCCCACCGCAGCAAGGATGTCGCCTCGCGCCACTATGTCGACCAGCAGCCGAGCCGCGCCATGGTGGTGGTCATCGACGACTATCCCGACGGGACCTTGCCGACGGCGGCGGACGGCGGGGTCTATGACCGCATGCTGAGCACCCGCGCCGAGAACGACGACGGCAAGCTGGTGTCGACCCGCGCCGCGCGGCTGTCCGGCCACCCCTGCCTGGAGGGCGCGATCACCAACGGCGCCGGCGATCTGGAGATCGTGCGGGTCCTGATGATCGGCAACCGGATCTACGAGCTGACCTACGGCCTGCCCGGGGGCGCCGACCCGGCCGGCGCCGACACCGCCTTCTTCAACTCGTTCAAGATCACGAAGACGCCCTAGCCCTGGCGGGAAGCATGCGCCGCACGCCCATGACCATCAGCGACAGGCCGCCGACGGTGGCCAGGAGCCAGGTCACGCCAGCGCCAGAACTGGAGCCCACCAGCTGGAGCAGAAAAGGCGAGAACAGGGTCCAGGCCGACGGCGCCAGAAGCCCTGCGCCGGCCAGGACCATCACGGCGCCTACGAAAACACGCTTGGGCATGCGCTGCCTCCTCACCCCACGGTCGGCGCCGCGCGAGATCCTCGCAAGCGCGAGCGCCCTCGAAACGCCGGCCCGAGGCCGCATCGCCCACGACGTGGGCGCGGCGCCTCCGAACGATGCAGAGACCGTCCCCTGCCGGGTGTGGTTCCCGGTCGGGTCGCTGGAGGTCGCATGAGCCCCCACCTGGCCCTCCTGCGCGGCGTCAACGTCGGCGGCAATAAGGGCGTCCCCATGGCCGCCTTGAGAGCGCTCGCCGAGGCGCTTTGCCTAGGCAAGCCGCGCACGCTGTTGCAGAGCGGAAACCTGGTGTTCTCCAGCGAGGGGGCCAAATCCGCCGAACTCGAGCACCGGCTGGAGGCCGCCATCGCGGCCAAGATCGGGGTCGAGACCACGGTCTGCGTGCGCACCGCCGCGGTCTGGCGCCGGCTGGTCGAGGTCAACCCCTTCCCCGATGCGGCCAAGTCCGACCCGGCCCGCCTGCTGCTGGTCGCCTTCAAGACCCCGCCCAGGCCGGACGCGCCCGAGACCCTCGCCGCGGCCTACGACGGACCCGAGCGGGTGCGGCTGGCCGAGGGCCACGCCTATATCGTCTATCCAGACGGCGTCGGCCGCTCGAAACTGACCCCGGCGCTCCTGGGCCGCCACCTGGGCCGGGGCACGGCGCGCAACTGGAACACCGTCGTGAAGCTCGATCGGATGCTGGCGGAGCCGGACTGAACCCGCCTAGTGCTTCTTGGGCTCGCCCTTGGCGGCTTCCTGGCGGGCCTTCTCAAGCTCGGCGCCTTCGGGCCCCTCGATCGCGGCTTCGGCCTCCTTGGCCTTCTGCTCGACCTTGCCCTGATCCTTGGCGAACTCGTGCTGCGCGTCCTGGTAGGTCTTGGCCGAGACGTAGTCGCCTTCGCCCTGGACCTGGCCCGCCTTGGGGGTGTCGGAACCGGCCATCGTCATCTCCATCTCGCCGCCCGGAACACCCAGGCTCGCCAAGGGGAACTCAGGGGGCCGGGCGGGGTTCCGGTCCGAGCAGGCCGCCGCCCGGCGCACCTGATGTAACGAAGCGACACCTGGCCGGAATGCGGCAAAGCTGGCCGTGAGGCGGGAACGCCGACTCCCCCCAGACGTATTACTTCCCGAGCTGGGCGCCTTGCCGGCGGCGTAGCACGTCGCCTGCGGCCCAGTCTGGAGGTGTTGTCTGATGTCAGCGTCCCATTTGAACCTGGTCGATCTCTCGAACGACGACAGCGAACTCTATGTGCTCGGTCGTGGTCCGGAGACCCGCGCCGAACGCATCCGCCGCATGCAGGCGAACGCCAAGGCGCTCGCCCGCGAGCAGATCGAGGCGATGACCGAGGCGATGCTGGAGATCGCCCGCATGGCCGAAGAGGTCTCCACCGGCGGGGACGCCTATCCGGTCGGCGTGCGCGAACTGGCCAGCCGGCTGAAGGGCGACCTGGAGAATCAGACCAAGCTGATTCAATCGCTGCTGATGCGCGCCTGAGCCGTCTCGCGGCTCAGACGATCCTGTCCAGAACCTGGATCACCGGCGGTCCGGCGGCGACGTCCGGGCCGGCTGGACGGGCGTGGAAGTTGGCCATGTGCGCCTGCACCGCCGCCTCGTCGGCATAGGTCTCCAGCGCATAGTAGAGGTCAGCATCCTCGCGGCTGCGGCTCAGGGTGTACATCAGCGTGCCCGGCTCGTTCTTCTTGACGACTTCGGCATAGGCCCGGAAGTCGGCCTCGAGTTCCGAACCCATGCCCGGCTTGGCCCGCACCGTCGCGATGACCGTGATCATGGCGTTTTCTCTCCCCTCGCTTTGATGTTGGCCGAGTGCTAGCGCCCGGATCGGGTCGAAGCAACGGGAGCAGGCGCGATGATCAAGCTCGAGGGCCGCACGGCATTGGTCACCGGCTCGAGTTCGGGCATGGGCGCCGAGATCGCCAGGGCCCTTGCCGCTGAGGGAATGAGCGTGATGCTGGCCGCCCGGCGCACCGACCGGCTGGAGGCCCTTGCCGCCGAGATCGCCGCCGCCGGCGGGACAGCCCTGGTCCATGCGACCGACTGCACCCTGGAAGACGAGGTCGAGGCGCTGTTCGTCGCCGCCGAGGAGCGGCTCGGGCGCATCGACCTGCTGGTCAATTCCACCGGCGTGCCCCAGGCCACCCCGATCGAAGAGATGAGCCTGGCCGAATGGCGCCAGGTGATCGACGCCAACCTGACCTCGGTGTTCCTGGCCAGCCGCGAGGCGATGAAGCGGATGAAGCCGCAGGGCCGCGGGCGGATCATCTCCATCGGCTCGGTGGCCTCGCGCTCGCCGCGTCCGAACGCCGCCGCCTATGTCACCGCCAAGTATGGATTGGACGGGCTGACCCGGTCGCTGGCGCTGGAGGGCCGCGACCACGGCGTCGCCGTCTCGGTGCTGCACCCCGGCTTCACGGTCACCGGCTTCGGGCCGGACGCCGACGGGCAGACCGGCCGAAACGCCATGGATCCGCGCGACATCGCCCAGATCGTGGTGCTGATGGCCTCGCTTCCCGACGAACACAACCTGCTGGAAGTCCTGACCCTGCCGCTCGGCATGCCGTTCCTCGGCCGCGGTTAGTCATCCGACGGGCGCAGAAACGCCCGGGTGATCCTGGGGTCGGCGCGCCGGATGGCGCGGGTCAGGTCGCCGGCCGCCGCCTGGACCTCGTCGCCGCTCAGATCGGTGCGGAATTTCAGGGTCGCGGCGAACAGGATGGCGTTCGGACCCAGGTGCAGGCTCAGCACTTCCTCCAGGCTGATCACCCGGTCGTCGTCCCCGATCACCGCGCGCACCGCCTCCACCACCGGCCCGGCTGCGGCCTCGCCGGCGATCAGGCTGCGCGTCTCGTTGCCGAGGAACAGAGCCACCGCCACCAGCAGGAGCCCGATCAGGATCGAGGCCAGGCCATCAGCCCAGCGCCAGCCGAGATAGCCGGACAGGGTCACGCCCAAGGCCGCGATGGCCAGGCCGATCATCGCCGCCCCGTCCTCGAGCAGGGTCGAGAACACATTGGGGTCCTTGCTGAGCTGCAGGAACCGCCAGAGATGAACGTCGCGGCCGTGCACCACCCGCCGGTACTCGCGGTAGGCGGCCATGAAGGAGGCCCCTTCGAACAGGGCCGAGGTCGCCAGCACCAGATAGTTGATCCAGGGCCGGCTCATGTCCGCCGGGTGCTGCAGCCTGACGGCGCCCTCGTAGATCGAGACGGCCCCGCCCAGCGAAAACACCATCAGGGCGACGATGAACGACCAGAAATAGGTCTCCATGCCGTAGCCGAGCGGATGGGTCTCGTCGGGCGGCCGCGAGCCCCGGCTCTGACCGACCAACAGCAGAACCTGGTCGCCGCAATCGACCAGCGAATGGATCGCCTCGGTCAGCATGGCGCTGGAGCGGGTGAAGATCCAGGCGATCAGCTTGATGACGGCGATCGTGAGATTGCCCGCCAGGGCCACCAGGACGACGCGCTTGGAGCCTTCCGCCATGGGCCCTCAACCGCCGAGCCCACGCCAATGTTCCCGGCCGACGCAGCGCGGCGGCGGCCGATGGCCGCTCTGGCCTTGCGAGGGTGAGGGCGGCGTGCCTTGCTGCCGGCAAGTTCGGCGGGGGATATCGGATGCGGCACTGGCTCTCGGCGCTGACCTTTGCGGCGGTCCTGATCGGCGGCCCCGCGTCAGCCGCGTCAGGCGCGGACGAGGCCACGCTCGGCCCACGTCTGGACGCCGAGATCCACCCCGCCGAGATCGGCGCGTGGCTGAAGCGCATGTCCGCCGAGCCCAACAATGTCGGCTCGCCGCACGACAAGGCCAATGCCAAATGGGAGTTGGCCCAGTTCAGGGCCTTCGGCTGGCAGGCCCATCTCGAGACCTTCGAGATCTATTACGGCACGCCGATCTCCGAGACCCTGGAGCTGCTGGGTCCGCATCCCTTCACGGCCGGCCTGCGCGAGCCGCCGATCCCCGGCGACTCGACCTCGACCTCCGCCGAGCGCGGCCTGCCCGCCTATCTGGTCTACCAGGGCGACGGCGATGTCACCGCCCCCATCGTCTACGTCAACTACGGCATGCCCGACGACTACAAGGCGCTGGAGCGGATGGGCGTCAGCGTCCGCGGCAAGATCGTCATCGCCCGCTACGGTGGCGGCTGGCGCGGGCTGAAGGTGCTGATGGCCCAGGATCACGGCGCGATCGGCTGCATCATCTATTCCGACCCCCGCGACGACGGCTACGCGGTCGATGCGACCTATCCGGACGGGCCGGCCAGGCCGCCGGGGGGCATCCAGCGCGGCTCGGTGGCCGACATGACCCTCTATCCGGGCGATCCCTTGACCCCCAACGTCGGCGCCACGGCTGACGCCAGACGGCTGGATCCGTCGCAGGCCCCCACCCTGATGAAGATCCCCGCCCTGCCGATCTCCTACGCCGACGCCCTGCCCCTGCTGCAGTCACTGGAGGGCCAAGCGGTCCCCGCCGCCTGGCGCGGCGGCCTGCCGATCACCTACCGGACCGGTCCGAGCGAGGCGGAGGTCCGCCTGGCGGTGAAGTCCGACTGGGGCCTGAAGACCATCTACGACGTGATCGCCACCTTGCCGGGCGCGGTCTGGCCCGACCAGTGGGTGGTGCGCGGCAACCACCACGACGGCTGGGTCTACGGCGCCTCCGATCCCCTTTCGGGGCAGAGCGCCCTGATGGCCGAGACCAAGGCGCTGGGTGCGCTCTACGCCAAGGGCTGGCGGCCCAAGCGGACCATCGTCTACGCCAGCTGGGACGCGGAGGAGCCGATGACGGTCGGTTCCACCGAATGGGCCGAGGCCCACGCCGCCGAGCTGCAGAAGAAGGCCCTCGTCTACGTCAATTCCGACACCAATGGGCGGGGGCTGCTGCGCATGAGCGGCAGCTCGGACTTCGAGCACGTGGCGGGCCTGGTCGCCGCCGAGGTCACCGATCCGGAGACCGGAGCCTCGGTCGATGCGCGCCGGCGGGCGGCCGTGCGGGTCGCCGCCAGCGACGGGACGGGCGGCCCAGGCGCCAGGGCCGATGCCGCCGCGGCCGCCGACCCCGCCAGGGACATCCCCATCGGCGCGCCGG
>DATCFQ010000689.1:0-3553 GCA_036509495.1 Caulobacteraceae bacterium | reverse complement strand
GCCGACTGGTCTGGCCCGGACGCCAAGGCGGTGATCGATACGCTGCTGGCGGAGAAATGAGGGCGAGGCGATCGCGCCCGCCCGGATCGCGACCGAGTTTTTCCCGGGCGAATTAGGCGGCGTCGAAAGCGTAGCCCACCGAACGGACGGTGCGGATCGGGTCGTCCTCGCCTGGGGCGTTGAGGGCGCGACGAAGCCTGCCGATGTGAACATCAACGGTTCGAGTCTCAACCTCGACTGCCGCGCCCCACACCGCGTCCAGCAGCTGCTCGCGCGAGAAGACTCGGCCCGGCCGTTGGATAAAGTGATTGAGAAGCCGAAACTCGGTGGGACCCAGGCGCAACTCGCGTCCCCGCCGACTGGCCCGGTGGGCCGTGCGGTCGATGGTAACGTCACCCTGGCTCACCTGATCCTCGGCCAGTCCGGGTCGGATACGGCGAAGCACGGCCCTGATCCGGGCGCACAGCTCGACCATGGAAAAAGGTTTGACCAGATAGTCGTCGGCGCCCGTGTCCAAGCCTCGGATCCGGTCGGTTTCCTCGGACCTGGCCGTCAGCATCAGGACGGGAAGATTGCGTGTCACGCTCCTTTGCCGCAGGCGCCGACAGACCTCGATGCCCGAAAGGCTGGGCAACATCCAATCGAGCACGACGAGGTCGGGTTGCCGCTCTTCGATCGTGAGCAGCGCCTCCTCGCCATCGGCGCTGAGGTTAACTTCGTACCCCTCCTTGGCGAGGTTGTAGTGAAGCAAGGTGGCGAGGGATTCCTCGTCCTCGACCACCAGAATATTGGCTCCCGTCACGGCCCACTTCGCTCCAGGGCGTCTGATTTCGGCCGCGGCTCCGCGAGCTCCACGCCGGTGATCTCATAGTGGACGATCTCGGCGATGTTGGTGGCGTGGTCGCCGATGCGCTCGAGGTTCTTGGCGACGAACAGCAGATGCGCGCAGGCGGTGATGGTGCGTGGATCGCCCATCATATAGGTCAGCAGTTCGCGGAAGATGGCGTCGTAGTGCTCGTCCACCTCATGGTCGGCCATCCAAACGCCCACGGCGCGGTCCACTTCCCGGGACGCGAGGGCGTCGAGCACATCCTTCAGACGCCCGACCACCAAGTCGCCCATGCGCTCGATCGAGGCGCTCAACGGCGTAATCGGGTCGGCCTCGGCGATGACCATTGCGCGCTTGGCGATATTCTTGGCTAAATCCCCGCAGCGCTCCAGGTTGGTCGCGATCTTCATCGCCGCCACCGTGCGGCGAAGGTCGTCCGCCACCGGCTGGCGCAGCGCGATCAAACGGATCGCCTTGCGCTCGATCTCGACCTCCAGCGCGTCGAGGCGCGCGTCGCGGCCGATTACCGCCTCCGCCAGTCCCAAGTCACGTCGGACGATGGCGCGGATCGATTCGGCGACCTCCGCCTCCGCCATCCCGCCCATCCGCGACAGCTCTGCGGTGATCGCGTCCAGTTCCTCGTCGTAGGCTCTGACCGTATGGTCCATCTTCGTTACGCGTCCGAATCGCGGAGGTTCAGGGGGCAAGTCTAGGCGGCAATTGTGACAGCGGTGTAGATGGCCGACGCCCCTTGCCCGAGGTCAACACCGAACTCACCCGAACCGCCCCGTCACATAGTCGCTGGTGCGCGAATCCCTCGGGTTGACGAAGAAACGTTCCCGATCGTCGGTTTCGATCAGTTCGCCGGCCAGCATGAACGCCACGCGCTGAGAGATGCGGGCCGCCTGCTGAAGATTGTGAGTGACGATGAGGATGGTGTAGCGCTTGGCCAGTTCGACCAGGAGCTGCTCGATCCGCGCCGTGGAGATCGGATCGAGGGCCGAGGTGGGTTCGTCCAGCAGCAGCACCTCGGGCCGCACGGCCAGGGTGCGGGCGATGCACAGCCGCTGCTGCTGGCCCCCCGACAGGGCCAGGGCGCTGCGCTTGAGCTTGTCCTTGACCTCGTCCCACAGCACCGCCTGGCTCAGAACCTCCTCCACCCGGTCGTTCATTTCGGCTCGGCTGAGCGCCTCGTAGTGGCGGATCGGAAAGGCGATGTTCTCGTAGATCGACAAGACGAAGGGCGTCGGCTTCTGGAACACCATGCCGACGTTCTTGCGCAGGCGGGAGCGGCTGTAGCGCCGGTTCAGCACATCCTCGCCGTCCAGCAGGATTTCGCCGCTGGCGCGTTGGCCGGGATAGAGTTCGTAGATGCCGTTGACCGTGCGCAGCAGGGTCGACTTGCCGCATCCGGACGGTCCGATGATCGCCGAGATGGTGTTGGCCGGAAAATCCACCGACACCTTTTTCAGGGCGCGCAGCTTGCCGTAGTAGAAGTCAAGATCGCGAATCCGGATCTTGGCCGCTGCGACGGGCGCGTCTTCCCGCGCATTCGCCGGCCGATCGGGTTGGTGGGCGCCGTCATCCATTGAGGTGTCTCTGCCTGAAAGCCGCGCGAGCGATGATCCCCAGCGTCAGCACGAAGAGGGTGACGATGAGCGCGCCCGCCCAGGCCAGGGCATGCCAGCTGTCGTAGGGGCTGAGCGCGAACTGGAAGATGACCACCGGCACATTGGCCAGGGGATTGCCGAGGTTGTTGGTCCAGTACTGGTTGTTGAGCGCCGTGAACAGAAGCGGCGCGGTCTCGCCGCTGATCCGCGCCACCGCCAGCAGAACCCCGGTCAGAATGCCGGTGCTGGCGGCCCGGTAGACCACCTTGGTGGTGATCTTCCACCGCGGCAGGCCCAGCGCCAGGGCTGCTTCGCGCATGGGGTCGGGCACCAGTTGCAGGGCCTCGTCGCTGGTCCGCACCACCACTGGCAAGAGTATCATCGCCAGCGCAACGCTGCCGGCGTAACCGGAAAAGTGGCCGACCGGGCGGACCGCCAGTTCGTAGACGAAAAGTCCGATGACGATGGAGGGTGCGCTCAAGAGGATGTCGTTGACGAACCGGATCGCCGCGCCCAGGTGGGTGCGCCGCGCGAACTCGGCCAGCCAGGTGCCGGCCAGAATCCCGACCGGCGTGCCGATGATCACCGCCATGACGATCATCGCCAGGCTGCCGGCGAAGGCGTTCAAAAGGCCGCCTTCGGTTCCAGGCGGTGGGGTCATCTGGGTGAACAGGGCCGGCTTGAGCGCGGCCGCCCCTTTGGAGACCGTCGTCCACAGAATCCAGGCCAGCCAGAACAGGCCAAAGAGCGTCGAGGCGGAGGCGGCGACGAGCACCGCGGCGTTGGCGATCTGGCGCCGCAGGATGATCCCACGCATTGCCTTGGCGGAATGGGCCGTCACGTTTTGGCCCCTTCCATGCGGCCTAGACGCAGGAGCATCAGCTTGGCCAGGGCCAGGACGATGAAGGTGACCACGAACAGCAGGAAGCCCAGGGCGATCAGGGAGGAAACGTAGAGGGGCGAGTCCGCCTCGGTGAATTCGTTGGCGATCGCCGCGGCGATCGAATTGCCAGGCATGAACAGCGACAGCGAAAAGTCGTGCGCGTTGCCGAGCACGAAGGTCACCGCCATGGTCTCGCCCAGCGACCGGCCGAGACCCAGGAAGATCGCCCCC
>DATCFQ010000688.1:0-2297 GCA_036509495.1 Caulobacteraceae bacterium | reverse complement strand
TCGATCGAGCGGTCGTCCTCGACCATCGACCTGTCCAAGCGCGGCGCCTCCTTCAACATTCCCGGCGAGCCGGTGGACGGCATGGATGTGCTGGCCGTCCGCGAGGCTGCCGAAAAGGCGGCCGACTACGCCCGTTCGGGCAAGGGGCCGATCATCCTGGAGATGAAGACCTATCGCTACCGCGGCCACTCCATGTCCGACCCCGGCAAGTACCGCACCCGCGAAGAGATCGACGATGTCAGGAAGCGCCGCGACCCGATCGAACACGCCGCCCATCTCTTGGAAGAGCGAGGCTGGGCCGACGAGGCGGAGCTGAAGGCGCTCGACGCCGATGTGCGCAAGATCGTCGCCGAAGCCGCCGAATACGCCAGGTCCAGTCCCGAACCCGATCCCCGTGAGCTGATGACCGACATCTATGTAGAGGCGGTCGCCTGATGAGCGTTGACGTGCTGATGCCGGCCCTGTCGCCCACCATGGAGGAGGGCACCCTCGCCAAGTGGCATGTCAAAGAGGGCGACAAGGTCTCTTCCGGCGACGTGATCGCCGAGATCGAGACCGACAAGGCCACCATGGAGGTCGAAGCCGTCGACGAGGGCGTCGTCGAGGCCATATTGGTGCCCGAGGGCTCCGAGGGCGTGAAGGTCAACACCCCCATCGCCCGCCTGAACGGCGCCGGGGGCTCCAGCCCTGCGCCCAGCCCGGCCAAGGCGCCGGAGGCTGAGGCCAAGGCTTCCGAGCCCGCTGCCCAGGAAACACCGCCGGACGCCTCCGGCGATCCCGAGAAAAAGCCGGCGGAGGCCAAGAAGCCGGAGCCGGAAGGCGAGGGGCCGACCGCGGCCCAGCCCGCCATGCCGCTGGCCGATCCGGAGATTCCCTCAGGGGCCAAGCTGATCAAGCAGACCGTCCGCGACGCCCTGCGCGACGCCATGGCCGAGGAGATGCGGCGCGATCAGTCCGTGTTCCTGATGGGCGAGGAAGTCGCCCAGTACCAGGGCGCCTACAAGGTCTCGCGCGACCTCTTGCAGGAGTTCGGCGAGCGGCGGGTGGTCGACACCCCGATCACCGAGCACGGCTTCGCCGGCCTCGGCGTCGGCGCCGCCATGGCGGGACTGAAGCCGATCGTCGAATTCATGACCTTCAACTTCGCCATGCAGGCCATCGACCACATCATCAATTCGGCCGCCAAGACCCTCTACATGTCCGGCGGCCAGATCCGCTGTTCGATCGTGTTCCGCGGACCCAACGGCGCGGCGGCGCGGGTGGGCGCCCAGCACAGCCAGGACTATTCGAGCTGGTACGGTCATGTGCCGGGCCTCAAGGTCGTCGCGCCCTACGACGCCGCCGACGCCAAGGGTCTGCTCAAATCAGCCATCCGCGATCCCAATCCGGTGGTCTTCCTCGAGCACGAAATGCTCTATGGCCACGAGTTCGAGGTGCCCGACCTGGCCGACTGGCTGGTCCCCATCGGCAAGGCCAAGATCCGCCGGGCCGGCGACGGGGTCACCCTGGCCGCCTACGCCCGCAGCGTGGGCCTGGCGCTTCAGGCGGCCGAGCAACTGGCCGGCGAGGGCATCGAGGCCGAGGTCATCGACCTGCGCACCCTGCGTCCCCTCGACCATGGGACGGTGGTCGAGAGCGTCAAGAAGACCGGGCGCCTGGTTACCATCGAGGAAGGCTGGGGGCCGTTCGGAGTCGGCGCCGAGGTGGCGGCGCGGGTGGTGGAGCACGCCTTCGACTGGCTGGACGCCCCGCCGGCGCGGGTGCATCAGGAGGATGTGCCGCTGCCCTATGCGGCCAATCTGGAAGCCCTCTCTCTGCCGTCGGTAGAGAAGGTCGTCAAAGCCGCCAAGGCGGTGTGCTACCGATGAGCGCGGGGCAGGCGAGAACTTGGCGCGCCGGCGGCTGCCACTGCGGGGCGGTGCGGTTCGAAGCGAACTTGTCCCGCGTCGTCGAGGCCCAGAGCTGCGACTGCTCGATCTGTTCCAAGACTGGATTTCTTCACCTGATCGTGCCGGAGAGCCGGTTTCGCCTGATCCAAGGCGCCGACGATCTGACGACCTACACCTTCAACACCGGCGTCGCCCGGCACCTGTTCTGCAAGATGTGCGGCGTCAAGAGCTTCTATCGACCCCGCTCCAACCCAGACGGCTGGTCGATCAACGCCCATTGCCTGGACGATCCCGCGCCGCTGGAGATCACGGTCACGGCCTTCGACGGGCGCGACTGGGAAGCCCACGCCGGCGCCCTGGCGCATCTTTCGAAGGAGGCCGTGGCGTGACCGACATCCTGATGCCGGC
>DATCFQ010000687.1:0-3831 GCA_036509495.1 Caulobacteraceae bacterium | reverse complement strand
GATCGGCCGCAGCAGGGCGTCGAAGGTCACCGCCACCAGGATCAGGGCGCAGAGCAGCTTGTAGCCCCAGACGGCGAGGGAGAAGGCCCAGTTCGAGCGCACGTGGGTGATCGGGCTCACCAGGACCCCGAAAGTGTCGGTCGCGTCGAAGCTCAGCATGTTGGTGGTCTGGTCGATCCAGAACGCCGTGAACATCGGGACCTGGCGGGAGAAGCTCCGTCGATGCGCGCGGCCGTCGGGCGCGGGCGGCGGCGGCGGCAGGCGCAGGGACGCGTACTGCTGCAGGAACCGGGCGGCCGGGTAGTCCTCCGGATCGTTGACGATCTCGCTGTCGGTGAAGAACCGCTCGTCGACCAGGGCGGCCGCGGGATTGCCGGCCGGCGCGGCCTGGGGCTGGACCGCCTGGGTGGTGCGCAGCAGGGCCGCGGTCGGTATGGCCATGCTGGCGGGCAGCGACAGGATCGCCAGCAGCACCAGGGGATGGCTGAGCACCCGGGCCTTGTGGCCGTGCTGGCTGCTCCAGGCCCTCAGCACCTGGAAGACGGCCGGAAGGGCGAAGAACAGGAAGGTGAAGGTCAGGGCGGCGGACGCGTTGAGCAGATGCTGGCTGCGGTCGCTGTAGACCGCCACGGCCGCCGCCAGGCCCGCGCAGACGAGCGTGGAGAGCCCGATGGCGACCAGCCAGGGATCGACGGATGGGTCCTTCGCGCCAAACGCCGGGCCGACCGCCCGCATCAGATGCCAGATCGATCGCGGGATCATCAGCGCCAGGAAGATGGCGAGCGCCGCGAGGCTCGCCAGGCTGAAGTACGAGATTTCCGTGTCCATCACCGCCCCCCGGTCAGCGTGTGCGGCCCAGCCTACTCCATTGCTCCGCCTCCGGAGAACGGGTTCGTCCAAATCGGGAAACCGGTGTTTCGCGGAGCGAATCCGAGGCTTGCGGACGCCGCCCAGCGTGGCTAATTACGGTGACGGTGCATTTAATTGCTCACGTAATAATTACGGTGACAGTGCATTTAATTGCTCAGCGCGGGCGGGGGGCGACCACGAGGCGCAGCAATTAAATGCACTGTCACCGTAATTATGTCACCGTAATTAAGGCCTGGAAAAGGAACGCCTGAACCTGATCGCCTTGGCGCCGTAGCCGCGAGCCTCTACATCCGCTCCATGATCCTGGTGATCGATAACTACGACAGCTTCACCTACAACCTCGTCCACTATGTGAACGAGCTTGGGGCCGAGACGCTCGTGCATCGCAACGACAAGATCTCGGTGCAGGACGCCCTGGCCCTGAAGCCCGAGGGGGTGATCCTTTCGCCCGGCCCCTGCACGCCCAACGAGGCCGGCATCTGCCTGCCGCTGCTGCGCGCCGCGCCGGAGGGCCTGGCGATCCTCGGCGTCTGCCTGGGGCACCAGGCCATCGGCCAGGCCTATGGCGGCGAGGTGATCCGCGCCAAGAGCCTGATGCACGGCAAGACCAGCCAGATCCGCCACACCGGCGAAGGCCTGTTCAAGGGCATCCCCAGTCCCTTCACCGCCACCCGCTACCACTCCCTGTCGGTGCGGCGCGAAGACCTGCCGGACGTGCTCGAGGTCACCGCCTGGACCGACGATGACGAGATCATGGGCTTCCAGCACAAGACCCGCCCGGTGCACGGGGTGCAGTTCCACCCCGAATCCATCGCCACCGAATACGGCCACGAGCTGCTCGGCAACTTCCTCGACATCGCCGGCGTCAAGCGCCTGGCCGCCGTCTAGGCCCGCGCGCGGCGCCATGTCCGACGCCTTCAAGCCCCTGCTGGCCAAGCTCGCCGACGGCGCGACCCTGAACCAGGAGTC
Source organism: Caulobacteraceae bacterium (assembly GCA_036509495.1). Taxonomy (GTDB): domain Bacteria; phylum Pseudomonadota; class Alphaproteobacteria; order Caulobacterales; family Caulobacteraceae; genus JANWHQ01. The sequence continues at coordinate 1,992 of DATCFQ010000687.1, read as the reverse complement.
GGCCCAGACCTTCTTCGCCGCCTGCCTGCGCGGCGAGCCCTCGCCGGCCCAGGTGGCCGCGGCGGTCACCGCCATGCGCATGCGCGGCGAGACCATCGGCGAGATCGTCGCCTGCGCCCGGGCCATGCGCGAGGCCGGGCTGAAGTTCGAGCATCCGTTCCAGGTGATCGACACCTGCGGCACCGGCGGCGACGGCGCCCAAACCCTCAACATCTCCACCGCCGCGGCCTTGGTGCTGGCCGGAGGCGAGGTGAAGGTGGCCAAGCACGGCACCCGGGCGGTGTCGTCCTCCACCGGCTCGTCGGACGTGCTGAAGGCGCTGGGGGTCAATGTCGAAGCCAGCCCCGCCCAGTCGCTCAAGGCCCTGGCCGAAGCCAATATCTGCTTCCTCTATGCCCCGGCCTATCACGGGGCCATGCGCCACGTGCTGCCGATCCGCCAGGAGCTGGGCTTCCGCACCATCTTCAACCTCTTGGGCCCGCTGTCCAATCCAGCCGGCGCCAGACGCCAGGTGCTGGGCGTCTATGATGTGCGGCTGGTCGAACCCATGGCGCGGGCGCTGGGCGAGCTCGGCGCCGAGCACGCCTGGGTGGTGCATGGCATGGGCATGGACGAGCTGACCAACACCGGCCCCAGCCAGGTGGCCGAGATCAAGGACGGCCAGGTGCGGTTGTTCACCGTCACCTGCGAGGAGGCGGGCGTGCAGCGCGGCAGCCTGGGAGAGCTGAAGGGCCGCGACGCGGAGACCAACGCCAAGGCCGTGCGGGCCGCCCTCTCCGGCCGGCGCAGCGCCTATCACGAGGCGGTGGTGCTGAACGCCGCCGCCGGCTTCCTGGTCGCCGGCAAGGCCGAGACGCTGAGGGACGGCGTCGCCCTGGCGCGCGCCTCGATCTCCGGCGGCGGGGCCCTGGCCTCGCTCGACAAGCTGGTCGAAGTCACCAACGCCCCCGCATGAGCGACATCCTCGCCAGGATCGCCGCCTACAAGCGCGACGAGGTGACCGGGCTGAAGGCCGCGACGCCTCAAGATCAGATGGAAGCGCGAGCCGAGGCCGCCTCCCCGCCGCGCGGCTTCGCCCGGGCGCTCAGGGCCGCCCACGCACCGGGGCGGCTCGGCCTGATCGCCGAGATCAAGAAGGCCAGTCCCTCGCGCGGCCTGATCCGCGCCGACTTCGATCCGCCGGCCCTCGCCCGCGCCTATGAGGCCGGCGGCGCGGCCTGCCTGTCGGTGCTGACCGACGCCCCGAGCTTCCAGGGCGCCGATGCCTATCTCGAGGCCGCCCGCGCGGCGACCGCCCTACCCTGCCTTCGCAAGGATTTCATGCTGGACTCCTGGCAGATCGCCGAGTCCCGCGCGCTCGGAGCCGACGCCATCCTGGTGATCCTGGCCATGGTGGGCGACGCCCTGGCCGGCGAACTGATGGCCGAGGCGGCCCGGTTCGGCATGGACGCGCTGGTGGAGGTACACGACGAGGCCGAGATGGCTCGCGCCGCAGCTCTCGGCGGCGGGCTGATCGGCGTCAACAACCGCGACCTCCGCAGCTTCGACGTCGACCTCGGCAACACCGAGCTGCTGGCCGCCCAGGCCCCGGCCGGCGCCCTCTTGGTCACCGAGAGCGGCATCTTCACCCCCGCCGACGTCGAGCGGCTGGAGCGCGCCGGCGCCCAGGCCATGCTGGTCGGCGAAAGCCTGATGCGCCAGCCGGAGGTGGCCGCGGCGACACGGGCGCTACTCGCCTGATCCGCCGCGCCGCGCAGGCCGCTATGGCGCTCGCCACAGCGGTTCGAACGCCGGAACCACCGCCAGGGCGCCCGGCGGCGAAAGATGGTCGCGGTCCTGATAGAGCGACCGCCCGCCCTGCATGAGAGCGCACCCGCCGCTGGCGCAGAGCACGTCCTGAGGCCGGAGGATGGTGAAGCCATAGCGCGCGCGCAGCCGCTCGAGGACGCGGTTCGCCACCGCCTGCTCCGCGTCATAGGCGGCGCGGCTGAT
>DATCFQ010000686.1:0-4637 GCA_036509495.1 Caulobacteraceae bacterium | reverse complement strand
CAGCGAGAGTACGCCCGCCTCCAGCGCCTGGCCCCCGCCAACTTCGTGGCCGCCCAGGCCCTCGACAAGGCCAAGGACGACGTCGCCAGCGCCCAGGCGGCGATCGAGTCCCAGCGCGCGGCGATCGCCACCGCGACGGCGCAGCTCAACCAGGCCCGGTACAATCTCGAACTGACCTATATCCGGGCGCCCGCCGACGGGAAGATCGTGCGCCGCTACGCCAATCCTGGCGCCGGGGCCTCCACCCTGAACGTCTCCGACATGTTCGACCTGGAGCCCGACACCGCCCGCATCGTCCGCGCCGAGATCGCCGAATCCGCCCTGCCCTCGGTCGGTGTCGGCCAGGAAGCGGAACTGACCCCCGAGGCGGACGAGTCCAAGGTCTATGTCGGTCAGGTGTTGCGCCGGTCCGAGATGTTCGGCGCGCGCAAGCTGCAGTCGGACGATCCCTCCGAAAAGACCGACGAGCGGGTGGTCGAGGTGGTGGTTTCCGCCGACACCGCACCCTTCCTGATCGGCCAGAGGGTGCTGGTGAAATTCATGAAGCCGGGCAAGACCGCCTCCGGCTCGCGGACACCCGTTCGCCGTCTCGGCTGAACCAGAGTTGCATCCCGCCCCGCCCCGTCGCAGAGTCCGGCGAGGGGAGGAGCTGGACATGAGCATTCGAAGAATTGCCGCGGTCCTGGCCGTCGGAGTCTGGGTCATCGCCGGACCCGCGTTCGCGGACGACCTTTTGCTTTCCAAGGGGGATGCCACGGACCTGATCGCCAGCAATGTCGGCAAGCCCTACTGGCAAATGGAAGCCCAGTGCGCGGGCATGTTCGGCGCCGCCTACAGCTTCGACGTGGACCGCCACAAACCGGCCGAAGCCGATCGCGCCAAGGCCTCCGGCATCTCCATGTTGAACGAGGCGATCGGCCGCCTCCAGGCGGACCGCGGTATCGATCAGCCGGCGGCGCTGAACCTTGCGGCCCAGGAGGTCGAGGTCGGCCGGGCGGGCGCCAAGACCGCCCTCGAGCGCCAGGGCGCCGGACCGGGATCCTATTACAACTGGATGCGGAGCGCCTGCTTCGACATCTCCGACGCGCAGCGGCGGCACACCGCCCAACGTTAGGCCTAGGCGCTGACCTTACGCCGGCGCTTCGCCGCCGGGGCGGGCTCGGATCGGGCGTTCAGCACGCGGGCGATTTCAGCGATCAGGTCGGCGGGCGAGATCGGCTTTGACGCCACCCCGTCCATCCCGGCCGCGAGGTAGGCCGAGCGTTGATGCGCCATGGCGTTGGCGGTCAGGCCGATGATCGGCGTGGCCGCCTCGGGCCCGTCCAGCGCCCGGATGCGCCGGGTCGCCTCGATGCCGTCCATGTGCGGCATCTGGATGTCCATGAGCACCAGATCGTAGCGGTCGGCCGCCACCGCCTCGACACCCAGCGCTCCGTCGGCCGCGGTCGCCACCGCGGCGCCGAGGCCCTCGAGGATCTTGCCGGCGACCAGGCGATTGGTCGGATTGTCCTCGACCACCAGGACCCGAAGGGTCTCCAGCGGCGCAGCGACCCTATCCAAAGGCGCGGCAGTAATGTGGGCGTCCGCGGCTGCAGCGGGCGCAGGAAAGTCGAGCCAGAAGGTCGAGCCCTTCCCCTCGCTGCTGGTGAAGCCGACGTCGCCGTCCATCAGATCGGCGAGGCTGCGGGTGATCGCCAGCCCCAGGCCGGAGCCGCCGAACCGCCGTGCGGTCGAACCGTCGGCCTGATGGAAGCGCTGGAACAGATGCTGGTGCGCGGCGTCGGGGATGCCGACGCCGGTGTCCTCGACTTCGAAGCGCAGCCGCTTCTGGCCCGGCCCGCCGTCACGCACGGTCAGCCGGACCTCGACCTTGCCCTCGCTGGTGAACTTCACCGCGTTGCCGATCAGGTTGAACAGCGCCTGCCGCAGCCGCACCGGGTCGGCGACGATCCAGCCCTCGTCGCCCTCGATGGTGGTGGCGATATCGAAGCCCTTGGCCTGGGCCTGCGGACGCAGCATGCCGGCGACGCTTCGCAGCAGCTGCGCCGGATCCAGCGCCACCGTCGCCAGCTCCATGCGCCCGGCTTCGATCTTGGAGAAATCGATGACGTCGTTGAGCAGCTGCGCCAGCATCTGGCCGCAGGCCTGAGCCTCGACCAGCAGCGAGTGGCCCTCGTCCGACAGCGGCTCCTTCTCCAGCAGATGCAGCACGCCCATCACCCCGTTCATCGGGGTGCGGATCTCGTGACTCATATTGGCCAGGAACTGCGACTTGGCTTCCGCCGCCGCCTCGGCCGCACGCTGGGCTTCGACCAGGGCCAGCTCCGCCTGCTTGCGCCCGTCGATGTTGAGAACCAGCCCCACTACCTTGTCGATCGACCCGTCCTCGGCCCAGTGAATCTCGGCGCAGGTGTCGACCCAGCGGATTTCGCCCGAGGGCAGGATCACCCGCGACTGCACCATGCCGAAGCCGCGCGTGGTCTCATGCCGCTTGTCGGCCGACTCGGCGATCTGGCGCGCCACTTCCGCGGCGTCGTCCGGATGGTTCATCGGCCAGCTGCGCTGGGACGCTTCCTCGAAGGTCAGCTCGCGGCCCATGATCTCGGCGAACTGGGGCGAGCACCAGAAGGTCTTGTTCCTGAAGTCGGTCTCGAACACCCCGGCCTGGCCCGCCTCGAGCGCGATGCGCAGGCGGTCGGCGTTCTTCTGGGTTTCCTGGCGGGCCTCGGTGAGGGCCAGTTCCTGGCGCTTGCGGGCGTCGATGTCGAGGATCACCCCGACCAGCTTCTCGAACTGGCCGTCCGCGTTGGAGATTCGCGAGGCGCGCGCCTCGATCCAGCGATAGTCGCCCGATCGGAGCCGAACCCACCACTCGCAACGGGCTTCTTCTTCACGCCGACCGCGGCTGGCCTCGATCGCCGCCTGCACCTTGGCTGCGTCGTCCGGGTGGATGGTGGGCCAGATGCCCGCCGCCTCTTCGAAGGTGAGTTCGTACTCGAGAATCTCCGCCAGCTCTGGAGAGCACCAGAAGGTGCGGTCGCGGAAATTGGTCTCGAACACGCCGGCCTGGCCGGCGTTCAGGGCCACCTTGAGCCGCTCGGCGTTTTTATGAGCCTCCTGGCGGGCGTCGAGCAGCGCCAACTCCTGGCGCTTGCGCGCATTGATGTCGAGCATCACGCCGACGACCTTGGACAGGTTCCCGTCGGCGTCCTTGTGCACCACCGAGCGCAGGTCCACCCAGCGGACCTCGCCGTCCGAACGGATCACCCGGGTCTCCAGCGGCTCGATCTTCAAGGTGTCCAGGGCGGCCACGACCGACCGGCGCATGGTCTCCTGATCGTCGGGATGGACCATCGGCCAGATCTGCTGGGAGACCTCCGCCCAGGTCGGCGTCCGGCCGAGGATCTCGGTCAGTTCCGGCGAGCACCAGAAGGTGCGGTTCTTGAAATCGGTCTCGAACACCCCCGCGTGGGCCGACTCCAGGGCGAGCGCCAGGCGTTCGGCGCTCTCGTGCGCCTCGCGACGCATCCAGCCCATCGCCAGCTCCTGGCGCTTGCGCGCGTCGATGTCGATGACCAGGCCGGTAAGCTTGGCGACGCCGCCGTCGGGGCGGCGAAGCACCTTGATCTGGACCTGGATCCAGCGGACCTCGCCGCTGGGCAGCCGAATGCGGGTCTCCAGCGCATCGGCGGACCCGAGGGCGTCAGCCCGACCCTCCACCAGCTCGCGCACCCGACCTGCGTCGTCGGCATGGATCATCGGCCAGGCGCTGGCGCAGGCCTCGTCGAAGGTCATCGGCCGTCCGACCAGGGCCTCGAACTCGGGCGAGCACCAGAAGGCATGGGCCTCGTAGTCGATCTCGAAGACGCCGGCGCGAGCCGCATCCAGCGCCATCTTCAGCCGCTCGGCGTTCGATTGGGCCTCGTGCTGCGCGGCGACCAGCGAGGTCACGTCGCGGCCATGCACGATGTAGCCGATCACTCGGCCTTCCAGCGAGACAAAGGGGCGGTATTCGCACTGGATCCAGCGCACCCGCCCCTCGGCGTCGACATAGGGTTCCTCCTGCTCGTTGAGCAGGGCGGCGCCGTCGAACACACGCCGGTGGTGTTCGGCCGCCGCGGGCACGAGATTGGGGATCAGCTCGTCGTAGCGTCGTCCGACATAGGAGCCGTCGCGCCAGCCGGCCGCCGTCTCCCAGCTCGGGCTGGCGGCGCGGCAGATTCCGGCTCTGTCATAGAGCACCGACGGTCCTGGCGAGGCGATGGTAGCGCGCTGCATCTGCTCCAGGCGGACTTTGTCGAAGTCCCGGAGCCCTGCAGCCAAGGCGGTCGTCCCTCGTTTCACCCTGCCCCCCAAGGCCCCGATGCGCCCGAAGGACGGTTTGTCGCAGCCGCAGGTAAAGATTGAATGAGCCGCAGGTGTTCGCGGCCGCGCCGGATGCAGCCTTGACAGGCCCCGGCCATCGTCCAATTTGCCGGCGCAATGCTCAGTGAGGCTGTCAATAAGCGGCTTACCCAGGTCGGCCCGGGAACGCCGATGGGCGAGTACCTGCGCCGCTATTGGCACCCCATCGGCGCGGTCAGCGAATTCAAGACGCCCGGCGCGCGGGCCATCCGCATCCTCGGCGAGGACCTCGC
>DATCFQ010000685.1:0-16891 GCA_036509495.1 Caulobacteraceae bacterium | reverse complement strand
CGCCGGCGGAATTGTCGATGGCGTCGCTGTCGATCCGCCCGCCGGTGCGTGCGAAGGCGATGCGGCCCGCCTGGGTGAAGCCGAGGTTGGCGCCCTCGCCGACGACGGTGCAGCGCAGCTCGGTGGCCAGGACGCGGACCGGATCGTTGGTCTTGTCGCCGACCTCCACGTCGCTCTCGCCGGGCGCCTTCACATAGGTGCCGATGCCTCCGAGATAGAGCAGCTCGCACGGCGCGCGGAGGATGGCGCGGATCAGCTCGGTGGGCGCCAGGGCCTCCTCCTTGATCTGCAGCGCGGCGCGGATCTGCGCCGTCAGGGGGACCTGTTTGGCGGTGCGCGGGAACACCCCGCCGCCTTCGGAGATCAGGCTGGCGTCATAGTCGGCCCAGGAGGAGGTCGGCAGCTCGAACAGCCGCTTGCGCTCGGCCCAGGCGGCGGCGGGCTGAGGGTCCGGATCGATGAACACGTGCCGGTGGTCGAAGGCGGCGATCAGCCGGATCTCTTTCGACAGCAGCATGCCGTTGCCGAACACGTCGCCGGACATGTCGCCGACGCCGATGACGCTGAACGGCTCGCTCTGGATGTCCTTGCCCAGCTCGCGGAAGTGCCGCTTCACCGCCTCCCAGGCGCCCTTGGCGGTGATGCCCATGGCCTTGTGGTCGTAGCCGGCCGAGCCGCCCGACGCGAAGGCGTCGCCGAGCCAGAAGCCGTAGTCTTCGGCCAGGGCGTTGGCGATGTCGGAGAAGCTGGCCGTGCCCTTGTCCGCCGCCACCACCAGATAGGGATCATCGTCGTCGTGGACGATCACGCCCAGGGGAGGGACCAGTTTGCCCTTGGCGTCGAGGTTGTCGGTGATGTCGAGCAGGCCCGACAGGAAGGTGCGATAGGCTCTTATGCCCTCGGCGCGGACCTCCTCGGGCTTGGCTCCGCGGGGGATGGCCTTGGGATAGAAGCCGCCCTTGGCGCCGACCGGCACGATGACGGCGTTCTTCACCTGCTGGGCCTTGGCCAGGCCGAGCACCTCGGTGCGGAAGTCGTCGCGCCGGTCCGACCAGCGGATGCCGCCACGGGCGATCGGGCCGAAGCGCAGGTGTACCGCCTCGACGTGGGGGGCCCAGACGAAGATCTCGCGGAACGGCTTTGGGTCGGGCAGGTCGTCCAGCTCGCGGCTGGCGATCTTGAACGAGATGTAGGGCTTGGCCTCGCCGGCGGCGTCCAGCTGATAGTAGTTGGTCCGCTTCATCGCCCGCACCAGAAGGGCGAGCCGGCGCAGCACCCGGTCGGCGTCGAGGCTGGCCACCTCCTGCAGCGCCTCGGTGATCTTGTCGAACACCGCCTCGGCCTGCTCGGTGCGGGCCTTCAAGGCCGCCTCGATGGCCGGATCGAACTTGGTGCGGAACAGGTCGAGGATCAGCCGCGCCACGCCCGGGAAGTCGCCGAGCGCCGCGGTCTGCACCGCCTGGCTGGGGTCCAGCCCGGTCTGCTGGCGATAGCGCGCCAGGGTCCGCACCAGCGCCGCCTCGCGCCAGGGCACGCCCAGTTCCAGCACCAGGCGGTTGAAGCCGTCGTTCTCGTTGCGCCCGGCCCAGACGGCGAGGAACGCCGACTCGAAGGGCTCCTTCACCTCGTCGAACACCAGATGCTCGCCGTCGTCGTCCTGCAGCAGGACGTCGTGCACCCAGACCACGGTGGTGGTCCCGTCCGGGGCCTGGCGCCGGACCTCCAGGCCCTCCTCGATCAGGCCCTTCAGGCCCATGTTCTCGAGGATCGGCATCACCTCCGACAGCGGTGCGGGCGCGCCCTCGCGGTAGAGCTTGAAGCGGAACTGAAGGTTGGACTCCCGGGGCGTGCGGTAGGCGCGGATCTTGATCGGATCCGCCCCCGGCGCCTCCATCATCCGGATGTCGGCGAGCGCCTCCTCGGCTCCGAACAGGTCGCGATAGCCGGGTGGGAAGGCCCCGCCGTAGCGGCGCTGGATGTCGGCGGCCTCGTCGGCCGGCATGCCGCTGGCGCGCAGGGCGTCCTGGAAGCGGTCGTCCCAGGTGCGGGCCGCCTCGAACACCTCGGCCTCCAGGGTCGCGATGTCGGGCTCGGGATGGTCGCCGGGCTTGACCCCGATGATGTAGTGCACCCGCGCCAGCGGCTGATCGAGAAAGCTCGGATAGGAGGCCGAAACCCGGCCGCCCCAGCCCCCGGCGAGGATCTCGCCGGCCTTCTTCTCCACCGCCGAGTCGTAGTGGTCGCGCGGCAGGAACAGCAGCACGGTGATGAAGCGGTCGAACGGATCGCGGCGCGAGAACAGCCGCACGCGGGGGCGGTCGTAAAGGTGCACGATCCCCTGCGAGATGCGCAGCAAGTCTTCCGCGCTCATCTGGAACAGCTCGTCGCGCGGATAGGTGGCCAGCACATTGGCCAGGCGTTTTTGGTTGTGCGAGCCGGGCAGCTGGCCGGCGCGGGCCAGCACCTGCTCGATCTTGCGGCGGACCAGCGGGACGGCCGAGGCGGGCTCCTCATAGGCCTCGGCGGTGAACAGGCCGATGAACCGCACCTCGCCGAAGGGACGGCCGTCCGCGCCGTACCGCTTGACCCCGATGTAGTCCATGTAGCCGCGCCGGTGGACGCGCGAGCGCAGGTTGGACTTGGCCACCACCAGGGGCGCGTCGCCGAGGTAGCGGCGGGAGGCCGGCGACAGCACCGCCGGCTCCGAATCGCGGCGCAGCACCGAGCGGGACGGGTCGCGCAGCACGCCCAGGCACCCGTCGTGATCGAAGCGCGGTTCCTCGCGGGCATAGTCGCCGTCGGCGGTGCGGGGATAGTCGTAGGTCCGGGCGCCGAGGAAGACGAAGCGGTCGTCGGTCAGCCAGCGCAGGAAGGCCAGGTCCTCGTCGACCTCGGCCCGCACCGCGGCGGGCGCCATGGCGTCGAGTTCGGCCGCGGTCGAGGTCATCAGGGCGCGCATGGCGGCGAAGTCCCGGGTGGCCAGGGTCACGTCGCCGAGCGACGCGAGCACCCCTCGAGTCAGCGCCTCGCCCCGCGCCGCGCCGACCGGCTCGATCAGCACCAGGATCATCGACTCGCGCCGCGCCGTCGCATCCGCCCGCCGCCGGCCCGAGCCGTCGCGGGGGACCTCCAGCACCGGGTGGAACATGCCGCGCACCACGTAGCCGCCCTCGTTCACCTCGCCCATGACGCTGTCGACCAGGAAGGGCCGGTCGTCCTGGACCACCTCCAGCGCCTGCAGGTCGGGGCCGTCGCCGCTGGCGGCGAGGTCGGTGAGCCGGACCTGGGGCCCGTCGCCGTCGCGCCGGGCCGCCAAGCCCCAGAGGTCGGCGGCGGCCTTGGCCATGCCGGCGGGCGAGAGCAGCGCGACCTCGTCGGCGCCCAGGTCGGCGCAGATCTGGGCGATGAAGCCGTCGCCGGCGGCCGAGGCGGCGTCCGCGGCAAGGGCGGTCGCCAAGGCGACCTTGAAGTCGGAAATCGAAGGTGGGACCGGCAAGGCGCCGGCGATCGATCCGGCCGGGTCGCCGGAGGTGGAGCGTGAGTCCATCAGGGGAGCCTAGACCCATACTGTCATGGATCAATGTCAGGCTCGCGCCGTCATTACCGGATCGCGATCAACCCCGAAAAAGCGAAAGCCGCCGGCGGGGGGACCCGGCCGGCGGCCATGGCCCGGACCGCTTTGGGGGGAGCGGCGCGGGCGCTTTCGCGCGACGCGCTCTGGGGGGAGGAAAGCGCGCCGGCGCCAAGGCGATGAGCCTTGGTCCAAACTCAGATAGGGAGTCGCCGCCACAGTTTGAAGACCGGCGTTTTCACGTGCGTGTGAGCAGGGCTCAGGCCGGTTCGGCGGGCCGGCTCGGGTCGGAGGCGGCGTCCGTGTAGCTCATCGGATCGCCGTCGCGCGACAGCAGCACCGCCAGCCAGCGCGTCGAGGGGAACTGGATCAGCACCACGATGGCCACCACCGTCAGCGGGGTGGAGAGGAACATGCCTGTCACCCCCCAGATCGCCCCCCAGAAAGCCAGCGACAGCACCACCACCACCGGATCGACGTTGAGGCTCACCCCCTGCATGCGCGGGGCGATGAAGTTGCCGACGGCCATGTGGATGGCCTCGGCCCCGGCCAGCAGGGCGATCGGCTGCCAGTGGGCGCCGAACTGCACCAGGGCGAAGATCGGCGGCAGCAGGATGCCGATGGCGCCGCCGATGATCGGCACATAGGCGAAGATGAAGATCAGGAAGGCCCAGAACACCGCGTTGTGCAGGTGGGTCAGCCGCATCAGGGCGAAGGAAGCGGCGGCGATGATCAGGGCGGCCATGGTCTGCACCCAGACGTAGCGCTCGACCCCCTTGCGGATGCGCACGAACACCGCCCGGGCCTTGTCGAACCGATCCTCGGTGGCGAACAGCGTCCGCGCCTTGGCCTCGAAGCCGCCCCGCGAGATCAGGAGGAAGATCAGATAGACGAAGACGAACACCGCGCCCGAGGCGATGTCCTTCAGGGCGCCGGCGACGCTGGACAGGTAGTGGGGCAGGTTCATCTGCGCCAGGATCTGGCTGATGGCCGGGGGCGCCTGCAGGCCGAGCTGCAGGCCGATGCGCTGCACCAGGTCGTTGAGCTGCGGCGCGTAGGCGATCAACTGAGCCAGGAAGCTCTCGGCGTGGATGGTCACCTCATAGGCGGTCAGGGCGAAGATTAGGGTGGTCAGCACCAGGGCGACGCCCAGGGCGACGCCCTTGGGCATGAAGCGGATGCGCTGCTCCATCACCCGCGCCAGGCCGTCGATGATCACCATCAGGAACAGGGCCAGGGCCAGGGGGGCCAGGATGGCGCGCAGCCACCAGACCACGGCTCCGATCATCACCGTGGCGATGATCACCGTGGCGGCTCGAGCATTGTTGCTGGTCAGGGATTCGGACATGGGCCCGCCTTGTTGCAACCCTGAGATAACATGTCGGCGGCCCTCGGGTAGCCGGCTTTCGGCGAGCGTCAGAGCCTGCGGAACTCCAGGAAGGTCGGCTCGCAGTCGCCGAGCCGCTTGCTCTCATAGCGGGTGGTCACGTGATCGGCCGGCGGGCGGCGCCAGTCGTCGGCGCGCAGGGCGGTCCATTCGAACGCCGGCGAGGCGGCGAAGCGCTGCAGGGTCCAGCCCAGATAGTCGGCCCAGTCGGTGACGAAGCGAAGGCTGGCCCCCGGCTTCATCACCCGCGCCAGCTCGGCGATGGTCTCGGCGTTGATCAGCCGCCGCTTGTGGTGGCGGGTCTTGGGCCAGGGATCGGGGAACAGCACGAACACCCGGTCGACCGAGGCCTCGGGCAGGGCCGCCAGCAGCTCGCGCCCGTCGCCGGGATGCAGGCGGACGTTCTGGACCCCGAGGTCAGCTACATGCCGCGCCAGGCTGGCTACGCCGTTGACGAAAGGCTCGGCGCCGATGATCAGGACATCCGGATGGGCCTCGGCCTGGGCCGCCAGATGTTCCCCCCCGCCGAAACCCAGCTCGACCCAGATCTCGCGTGCGGCGGGCGTGAGAGCTTCGGGATCCAGCGGCCGAGAGAGGTCGACATTCAGCTTGGGAAGCTGACGTTCCAGCAGCAACGCCCGTCCGGCGCGCAGCGTCCGGCCCTTGATCCGGCCGTAGGTGCGCAGCGGCTTCTGAGACGTGTCGGGCATTCGTTCGTGAGGTTCGTGAGGTTCGTTCGACCTGCGGACCGCCGTGCTAGCCGAGCGCAGCAAGATTATCCACGAACCTCACGAACCTCACGAACAGGTATGATCATTTTCCGGGATCGACCGTCTTATCGATCGGCTTGCCGTCGGTCCCCAGCGTCAGGGTCTGGCCGGTGGCGGTGATCGGATTGCGGTTGTTCTCGGTGCAGGCGTAGTCGTAGATTCGCGAACCCGGCGGCTGGCGCTTGTAGTGCTTGGTCACCGTCCAGGCCTGGGTCAGCATCTCCGGGTCGACGATGGTGATGGTGGCCGTCAGCGTGTCCTTGCCCGTGAGATAAAGCCGCGTCAGCACATGGGCCTTGCTGGAATAGGTGAGGCCGGTGCGGTCCAGGATGGTGTGCGGGTCGCCGTTCAGGCCGATGGTGTCGAACACCAGGGTCTGGCCCTCCCAATAGCCCACCGAGTCGCCCGTATAGGTGGCCCAGAGGTCGTCTGGCCCGGGATGCTTTCGCCCGTCGGTGTAGATCCGCATCACGTTGGGGCCGTTCTCGGTCAGCACCCAGGTCTGCTCGGGCCGGACCACGAACTCGTAGCCGTCGGGGATGCTCATCGACCGGGGGAAGCCGGACGGGGTGCCGCAGAAGCTGACCGGATCGGGGTAGCGGTCCTGCGCCACCCTGGCGATGTTGGCCTGGTACTTCTTCTCCCACTCCGGCGTCAGCGGCGGGTGCTCGCGCGCGCCCGGCAGGCCGGCGATGCCGCCCTTGGTCATGGAGGCGCTGTCCCAGCCCGAGCCGTTGGCCCCGACCCAGACGCCGGACCAGTCGGGCAGGTCCTTCCAGGCCGCCAGCTTGGCGCCGGGCGGAGCGGAGGCGGGAGGCGGGTCGGCCGCCAGGGCAGGCGCCGCGGCCAGCGCCAGGATCAGGGCGAAGGCTGAGGCCCTCACGGCCCCATCCTCCCCAGCGTCTGGCCGTTGGCCAGGACGGCGCCCACGAAGGCGCCGCCGGGCGAGCCGTCCTTCATCGGGAAGATCTTCAGGCTGACCTTGTCGCCGGGCTTGAAGCTGCCGGGCCGCCAGCCCTCGCGGCTGAGGGTGCCGGTCGACTGGCTCTCGACGCTCCACTCCTTGACCACGCCTTTGTCGTCGGGCGCCTCGATCTGGATCCAGCTATGCGGATTGGTCCACTGGAACTCCTTGATCGTCCCGACCAGGGTCACCGCGTGCTCGCGGTCGAACATGGCGAAGGAGTGGTGGGCGAGGGCCGGTCCCGACGCCAGGGCCAGAGTCGCGGCGCCGGCGAGCGCCAGCGGCAGTCGGATATTCATCGATCAGCCTCCCTGCCGGCAGGGTGGCCGAAACCGGTGAGGCGTCAAGGAATTCGGATCAGACCCCCTCGGCCGCCTTCAGTCGCCGGGTCCAGGCGGCCAGCGAGACCAGCAGCTGGCCGATGAAGCCGCGGGTCATCTCGTCTGTCAGGCGGCCCTCGGCGTCGAACTTCTGGTGGGCCTGGGCGATGAACACCTCGGGCTTGTTGATCGGCAGGGCGTCGAGGAACACGAAGATCTGGCGCAGGTGGTACTGGGCCCGCACCGCGCCCAGAAGGCTCATGCTGGCCCCGATCAGCCCGACGGTCTTGCCGGCGAATGGCTGGTCAGGCAGTCGCGAGAGCCAGTCGATGGCGTTCTTCAGCACCCCGGGGACCGAGTAATTGTACTCCGGCGAGGCGATCAGCACGGCGTCGGCGGCGCGGATCTTGTCCCCCAGCGCTGCGACCGAAGCCGGAATGCCCTGGGCCTGCACGTCGGCGTCATAGAAGGGGATGTCGGCGATCGAGGCGATCTCGATGGTCATCCCTTCGGGCGCCAGCGCCTGGGCGGCCCTCAGCGCTGAGGTGTTGTAGGAGCCGGCGCGGAGACTGCCGGAGAGGGCGATGACCTTCAGGGGAGGGGCCATGGCGTGGACCTTTCATGCTGGGATCCTCAGCTGGGGGAGGGCTCGGCAAACTGCAATAGCTACAGTTGCAATTAATTGGCTGGCTGGATCGCCGACGTCCTGGAGCCTAGGCTGATAGCCGCGATGTCCGATAGCCCAACCCCCGAAATCGAGCCCGACACGCCCCGTCCGGCGGGCGACGTCTCACGCTCCACCCGCCGGCGCGCGTCGCCGAAGATGATCGCCCTGGCCGCGCTTCTGGCGGTGCTGATCACGGCGGTCGGCGCCGCCCTCCTGGCGCTGGTGGTCTGGGCCGCCGCCCTGGCGGTCCACTAGGACCTCAGGGCTTCCCCTCCAGCCTTCAGCTGCGCTCCACGAAGCTGTCGATGACCTTCTTTTCGCCGGCCTTGTCGAAGGCGACGGTGAGCTTGTTGCCCTCGACCGCGCGCACCAGGCCGTAGCCGAACTTCATGTGGAACACCCGCTCGCCGCGCTTGTAGCTGCTGGCCCCGGGCTCGGAGACCGCGACCAGCTTGCCCTCGCCCTCGATCACCTGACGGCGGGCGAGTTGCGAGCCGCGCACGACGCCCGCCGCGCCGGCCCCGGCGGCCGCGCGCTGGGCCCTCTGCCAGCCCGGCGAGGAATAGCCCGAGCCGCCGAAACTGGCCTGGGAATCCCAGCGGCTGCCGTGGTCGTTCATGCCGGGGCCGCCGCCGTAGTAGCCGGTCTCGCTCTCGGCCTCGACATTGGCCGACGGCAGCTCGTCGACGAAGCGGCTGGGCAGCTGCGAGGTCCAGCGGCCGTAGACCTGGCGATTGGCGGCGAAGGAGATGCGCGCTTCCTCGCGCGCCCGGGTGATGCCGACGTAGGCCAGCCGGCGCTCTTCCTCCAGGCCCTTCTCGCCCGTCTCGTCCATCGAGCGCTGGGAGGGGAAGACGCCCTCCTCCCAGCCCGGCAGGAACACCAGCGGGAACTCCAGCCCCTTGGCCGAGTGCAGGGTCATGATCTGCACCGCGTCGTCGCCGGCCTCACGGTCGAGGTCCATGACCAGCGACACGTGCTCGAGATAGGCCTGCAGGGTGTCGAAGGCGCCCATCGACTGGACCAGCTCCTTGAGGTTCTCCAGCCGTGAGGCGTTCTGCGGGCCTTTGTCGGCCCTGAGCATATCGGTGTAGCCGGACTCCTCCAGGATGGTCTCCAAGAGCTGCGGATGCGGCGAGACCTCGGCCTGGGCGCGCCAGCGGTCGAGGTCGCGCAGGAAATTGGCCAGGGCTGTGCGGGTGCGGGCGGCCAGCTCGTCGGTGGTCACGATCCCCCGCGCCGCCAGCGAAGCGGGGACGCCGTTCAGCCGGGCCAGCTGCAGCAGCTTGGCGACGGTCGTGTCGCCGATGCCGCGCTTGGGGGTGTTGATGACGCGCTCGAAGGCGAGGTCGTCGTCCTCGGACTGGATCAGCCGCAGATAGGCGTGGGCGTCGCGGATCTCGGCGCGCTCGAAGAAGCGCGGGCCGCCGATCACCTTGTAGGGGATCTGCAGCATGGTGAAGCGCTCTTCGAAGGCGCGCATCTGGAAGGAGGCCCGCACCAGCAAGGCGCAGTCGCGGTATTTGCGTCCGCCGCGGGTCCAGCGCTCGATGTCGTCGGCGATCAGGCGGGATTCGGCCTCGCCGTCCCAGACGCCCCGGACCTTGAGCTTCTCGCCGCCCTCGGCCTCGGTCCACAGCGTCTTGCCGAGCCGGCCCTTGTTGGCGGCGATCAGGCCCGAGGCGGCGGCCAGGATGTGGGGGGTGGAGCGGTAGTTGCGCTCCAGCCGGACCACCGTGGCGCCGGGGAAGTCGCGCTCGAAGCGGAGGATGTTGTCCACCTCGGCCCCGCGCCAGCCGTAGATCGACTGGTCGTCGTCACCGACGCAGCAGATGTTCTGCCGCCCCTGGGCCAGCAGCCTCAGCCACAGGTACTGGGCGACGTTGGAGTCCTGGTATTCGTCCACCAGCACGTAGCGGAAGCGGTTCTGGAAGTCGGCCAGCACGTCGGGCGATGAAGTGAAGATGGTCAGGTTGTGCAGCAGGAGGTCGCCGAAGTCGCAGGCGTTCAGCACCCGCAGGCGGTCCTGATACAGGCGGTAGAGTTCCTGGCCGCGGTTGCCGGCGAAGTGGCCGCCCTCCGACGCCGGCAGCTTGTCGGGGGTCCAGCCGCGGTTCTTCCACTGGTCGATCAGGCTGGCCAGATGCCGCGGCGTCCAGCGCTTGGCGTCGATGTTCTCGGCCTCGAGCAGCTGCTTGATCAGCCGCTCCTGATCGTCGGTGTCGATGATGGTGTAGCTCGACTTCAGCCCCACCAGCTCGGCGTGCCGGCGCAGGATCTGGGCGGCGATCGAGTGGAAGGTGCCGAGCCAGCGCAGCCCCTCGGCCGACGGGCCGATGATGGCGGTGATCCGCTCGCGCATCTCGCGCGCGGCCTTGTTGGTGAAGGTGACGGCCAAGAGCTCCCACGGCCGCGCCCGGCCGGTGGCCAGGACGTGGGCCAGCCGCGTGGTCAGCACCCGGGTCTTGCCGGTGCCCGCGCCGGCCAGCACCAGCACCGGGCCCTCGATGGCTTCCACCGCCTTGCGCTGTTCGGGGTTCAGCCCCTCGAGATAGCCGGCGCCGCCGTCGACGCGGGCAAGGTCGGAGATGCGGGGCTGGGGAAGGGACTCGGTCAATCGGGCGCTCGGAATCGAAAGAACATATGTAGCACGCCGGGGCTGCGGCTTAAGCCCCGGTCGGATCGGAACAAGCCGGCGGCGCGCGCCGTTACCGTCGCAGCATGCGTCAAGACGGCATAATCGGATCGGCGGCCCGCTCGGGCCCCTGGCTTGGCCTGTTCATCGGGGCGGCCATGGCGGTGATCGGCGTCATCGCCGTGCTGAGCTACGGACCGGGCCGCCCGCTGCAACCGTCCCAGGTCGATCTGACCGCGCCGCAGTCCCCTGCGCCCGCCGCGCCCGACCGCATGGGATGAAGCGATGGCCGTCCGCGAACGCCGCAGCCTCACTCTGACCTTCGCCGTCGCGATCGTCCTGGCCTTGGCGCTGGCGGTGATCGCGGGCCAGGTGATCGGCGGCCATGTCGGACGGCGAACCACCACGGACCTCCTGGCCGGGCTGCCGGCATCGGCGCCGTCCCTGGTTCCCGGACGCCACGGCCCCGATCCCATGCCGTTGCCCATGCCCACTCGCCATCCCTAGACTCCGATCAGGACGAGGGCTGCGCCTTCGCCCAGACCAGCGCCGCGACCCGGCATGCCGAGGCCAGGGGCCGGCCGGCCCGACCCTCGTCGATGCGGCCGATCAGGCTGGTCAGTGTGGCCTGCTCGGCGCGCGCCAGGGCCTCCAGCGCCGCCCAGAACTCGGGCTCCAGGGCGACGGAGGTCGGGTGGCCGTAGAGGGTGATGGACCGCTTCTTCAGCAAGCGCGGATCACCGGTCGCGCTTCTTGGCGTCGAGGTCTCGCGCGGCCTTGTCGGCAAGAGCCTGCCCCTGCCGGCGATCGGCCTTGGCGCGCCCGAACTTGACCCGGTTCTCGGCGGCCTTGGCCTCGGCGCCGGTCCGCGCCTTGGCCTTGCGGGCGCGGTTGAGGTTGACCAGCTCGGCCATGTCAGGCGGCGTCCTTGGCCTGGGCGGCGATGAAGGCCGGCCGTTCCACCACGCGGGCCAGATAGGCGTCCAGCACGTCGCTCTTGGGCAGCATGGTCGCACCCCACTGCACCGCGCTGGCGAACAGCACGTCAAGGGCCGTGAACCTGTCGCCCAGGATGTAGGGCTGGAGCCGCAACCGGCTCACGAAACGTTCGCCCATCTGTTCGTAGCCCCTGGCGGCGTGCGGATTGGCGTCGATGGCTCCGGTGACCTTGTTGATCATGTTGGGCTCGACCTCGGCGGCATAGAAGAACAGCCAGCCCAGGTAGTCGCCGCGATCGGCGTCGCCGACCTTGGGGCCCAGTCCCGCGCCCGGGAAGGCTTCGGTCAGATAGAGCAGGATGGCGCCGGATTCCGTCACCAGCTTGCCGTCGTGGACCAGCGCCGGCACCTTGCCCTGGGGATGCGGGTTCTTCGGGTCGGCCGCGCCAGTCCCGTCGCCGCGGCGGATGGTGACGTATTCGATCTCATAGGGCTGGCCCAGCTCTTCGAGCAGCCAGATGAAGCGCGAGGACCGCGTCTGGGGCGAGTGGTAGAGCGTCAGCACGGCAGCTTCCTCCGATGGTCGGAACAATACAGGAACATCGTCGGCGGCCCCAGGTCAAGCCCGCCCGCGTCCTATCGCCCCCTTGCCCGCCCTACGGCAGCGCTTTAGGGAGGCAATCACGGCAGGGGCGCCGCGGCCTCAATCTGGCCCAAGGCCGCTGGCAAATGCGGCCCCTCTCTGGAGGCGTCATGAGATTCGTACTTGCCCTGGGCCTGTTGCTGGCTACTTGCGGGACCGCCTGGGCCCAGGACCGGCCTCCCACGAGCCAGAAGTGTGCGGCGGCCTACGGCGCCTTCGCGCAGGAGCAGGCCGCCTTCGGCGCCAGCGACAGCCTGATGGGCGAGCGCTACTTCAACTATGCCAAGATCAAGTTCGACGATCGGCTGGCCCAGCTGGCCGGCAAGTCGGAAATGGGCGTCACCGACCTGAAGAGCGCCGCCGCCGCCGACGAATCGGACTTCTACATGAAGCTGGTCGACGCCGAGACCGACGGCGACATGGACGTCCCGCCGGTCCGCGACATGATCCGCCTGTCCGACACCTGCGACGCGGAGTACGGGTTCTCGCCGTCGCTCGGGGGAGGCTGAGGGCCGTCGCGGCCCCCTCCACCACGCGAAGCGGGGGATGGGGGCCTCACCCCGGCGAGATCATCTTCTCCGGCCGCACCAGTTCGTCGAATTCCTGGTTGGTGACATAGCCGCCGCCGACGGCCTCTTCGCGCAGGGTGGTTCCGTTCTTGTGGGCGGTCTTGGCGATCTTGGCGGCGTTGTCGTAGCCGATCTTGGGCGCTAGCGCGGTGACCAGCATCAAAGAGCGTTCCAGCGCGGCCTTGATGTTGTCCTCGCGGGCCTCGATGCCGACCACGCAGTTGTCGGTGAAGCTGCGCGCGGCGTCGCCCATCAGCCGCACCGACTGCAGGAAATTATAGGCCATCACCGGATTGTAGACGTTCAGCTCGAAGTGGCCCTGGCTGCCGGCGACGGTGATGGTGGTCTGGTTGCCCATGATCTGGGTGCAGACCATGGTCAGGGCCTCGCACTGGGTGGGATTGACCTTGCCCGGCATGATCGAGGAGCCCGGCTCGTTCTCCGGCAGGGCGAGTTCGCCCAGGCCCGAACGCGGCCCCGAACCCAAGAGCCGGATGTCGTTGGCGATCTTGAACAGGCCCGCCGCCGCCGAATTGATGGCCCCGTGGGCGAACACCATGGCGTCGTGGGCCGCCAGGGCCTCGAACTTGTTGGGGGCGGTGACGAAGGGCAGGCGGGTGATCTGGGCGATCCGCTCGGCCACGCCTTCCGCAAAGCCGATCGGCGCGTTCAGGCCGGTGCCGACGGCGGTGCCGCCCTGGGCCAGCTCATAGAGGCCGTAAAGGCTCTCCTTGATCCGCCGAACGGCCTGGGCGACCTGGTGCGAATAGCCGGAGAACTCTTGGCCGAGGGTCAGGGGGGTGGCGTCCTGTGTGTGGGTGCGGCCGATCTTGATGATGTGGGCGAAGGCCAGGGTCTTGGCCTTCAGCGCCTCGTGCAGGTGCTCCAGCGCCGGGTTGAGCGCATAGGCGAGCTCGTTGGCGCAGGCGACGTGCATGGCCGTCGGATAGGTGTCGTTGGACGACTGGCTCATGTTGACGTGGTCGTTGGGATGCACCGGTGTCTTGGAGCCCATGACCCCGCCAAGCATCTGGGTCGCGCGGTTGGAGATCACCTCGTTGGCGTTCATGTTGGATTGCGTGCCCGAGCCGGTCTGCCAGACCACCAGCGGGAAGTGATCGTCGAGCTTGCCGTCGATCACCTCCTGGGCCGCCCTGACGATGGCCTCGCCGATCGCCGGATCGAGCTTGCCCAGCGCCATGTTGGTCTCGGCCGCCGCCCGCTTGATCACGCCCAGGGCATGGACGATCGGCAGCGGCTGCTTCTCCCAGCCGATCCTGAAGTTGTCGATCGAGCGCTGGGTCTGGGCGCCCCAGTAGCGGTCGGCAGGGACATCGATCGGTCCGAAGCTGTCGGTCTCGGTGCGGGTGGCGGGCATGGCGGTCCTTTCCGGCGCCCATGGCTCTAACCAGAGCGCCCGGCCTCGGCAACGGCTTGGCGGGACTCGCCGGGCTTCATACAACAGCGCAGTGAGAAGGAGCGCGTCATGCTGGTCACCACCACCAATGATCTGCCGGGCTTCCGGATCGTCGCGCATCTGGGGCTCGTGCGCGGGGTGACGGTCCGCTCCAGAAGCGTGATCGGCAATCTCGGCGGGGCGCTGCAGTCGGTGTTCGGCGGCAAGCTGTCGATCTATGTCGACCTGGCCGAGCACGCGCGGCAGGAGGCCTACGACCTGATGGTCGAGCACGCCCAGGGGATGGGCGCCGACGCCGTCCTGGCCATGCGCTACGACGCCAACGAGATCATGGAAGGCATCACCGAGGTGCTGGCCTATGGCACGGCCGTGAAGGTCGAGCGGCTCTGAGCGACAGACTTTCGGTTCATCTCGCTTTCGGCTATGTTCTGGCCAGATTACTGGCCAGGAGAGCTTCTCGTGCAAATCGGCGTCTTCGAGGCCAAGAACCGGCTGTCCGAACTGCTCGAGCGCGCCGCGCAGGGCGAGGACGTGGTGATCACCAAACATGGCAGGCCCCTGGCCAAGCTCACCGCGGTTCGACGCGCCATGACTCCGGAGGAAATCGAGGGCTTGATTGCGAGGGTCCGCGAACGGCGTGAACAATTGCAGCCGGTCACGTGGGAAGAGCTGAAGCGGGACCGCGACGCCGGTCGCCGCTTCTGATGCCGGTCGTCGTCGATGCGTCGGTCGCATTGGCATGGTTGCTGAACGAGCCCAATGGCACCATCGCCGACACTGCGATCAAGGAAGGCATCGTGTCAGGCCTCGCCGCGCCTGAGCTGTTCTGGATCGAGGTCGCCAATGTGCTCGGAGTCCATGTCCGGCGACGCAGGTTGCCGCCGTCCGAGCGCGACGCGGCCCTGAACGATCTGCAGAGCCTCCAGATCGTTCAGCATCAAAGCGCCGAGAAGCTCTCCGATCTCGTCGCCCTGTCCGATCGGCACAGCCTGACCGCGTACGACGCGGCCTATCTCGAACTCGCCGTGCGCCTGGGCGCCCCCCTCGCCACCTTGGATGGCGACCTGGCCGCAGCGGCCAGGGCTGAAGGCCTGCGGGTGATCGGCGCTTGACCGACGCCTGGACCGGCCGCGGCAAGGTCCGCGCTCGCGAGATCGCCGGCGGCGGCGTCGAGATCGTCGTCGACGGCCTCTCGACCCAGGCCAAGGTCTACAAGCCGCTGATCTACGAGTTCTTCCGCAAGGAGTGGCGCGCGGCGCGGCCGACCTGGGCGGAGATGTCGGTGGAGATCTGGATGGACTACCAGGGCGATCCGCCCTGGCTCGATCTCGACAACCTCGCCAAGGCGATCCTCGACGCCTGCAAGGGCTACGCCTTCCACGACGACGCCCAGGTGGCGCGGCTGATGGTCGAGCGGCGGCAGGGCGAGCGCGAGCGGATCACCATCCGGGTGACGCCACGCGAGGGGACGGCGGCGCTGCGGCGGTAGGGCGGGGGGACAGGTTTCAGACGCAGATCGAATGTTGCAGATCGACCCGTTTCGGGCGGTCGCTCTGGTGTAGGATCAGGTGATGGACGCCTTGACCCTGGCGCGGGCCCAGTTCGCCTTCACCGTCTCCTTCCATTTCATCTTCCCGGCCTTCTCGATCGGGCTGGCCAGCTATCTGGTGGTGCTGGAGGCGCTGTGGCTGAAGACCGGCAGCGGGCTCTACGCCAATCTCTATCGCTACTGGCTGAAGATCTTCGCCTTGGTCTTCGGCATGGGCGTCGTCTCGGGCCTGGTGATGTCCTACGAGTTCGGGACCAACTGGTCGGTGTTCTCGGACAAGGCCGGGCCGGTGATCGGGCCCCTGATGGCCTATGAGGTGCTGACCGCCTTCTTCCTGGAGGCCGGTTTCCTGGGCGTGATGCTGTTCGGCATCAGCAAGGTGGGCAAGGGCCTGCACTTTTTCGCAACCTGCATGGTGGCGCTGGGAACGCTGATCTCGGCGACCTGGATCGTCAGCGCCAACAGCTGGATGCAGACGCCGGCCGGCTACGCCGTCAACGCCCACGGCCAGTTCGTCCCCGCCGGCTCGTGGTGGCCGATCATATTCAACCCGAGCTTCCCCTTCCGCCTTGTCCACACGGTGATCGCCGCCTTCCTGACCACCAGCCTGGTGGTCGGAGGGGTCGGGGCCTGGCACCTCCTGAAGGACCGGGCCAATCCCGGCGCGCGCAAGATGTTCTCCATGGCCATGTGGATGGCCGCTCTGGTGGCGCCGGTGCAGATCCTGGCCGGCGACGCCCAGGGCCTCAACACCCTGGAGCACCAGCCGGCCAAGGTGCTGGCCATCGAGGGGCACTACGATCCGAGCCCCAAGGGCGCTTCGCTGATCCTGTTCGGCCTGCCCGACAACGCCGCCGCGGTGGTCCACGACCGCATCGAGATCCCCCGGCTGGGCTCGCTGATCCTCAGGCATGATCCGAACGCGCCCCTGAAGGGGCTGAAGGACTTTCCGCGCAACACCTGGCCGCCGACGCCGATCGTGTTCTGGTCGTTCCGGGTGATGGTCGGGCTGGGGCTGGCCATGCTGGGGCTGGGCATAGCAAGCTTGGTCGCCCGCGCTCGCCGCCGGCTCTACGACTGGCCCTGGCTGCACCGGGCCGCCATCGCCATGGCGCCCGCGGGTTTCGTGGCGGTGCTGGCCGGCTGGGCGACCACCGAGGTCGGCCGCCAGCCCTATACGGTCTATGGCCTGCTGCTGACCGCGCAGTCGCGCTCGCCGCTGGCGGCGCCGGCGGTGGCCACGTCGCTGGTCGCCTTCGTGGTGGTCTACTTCCTCGTCTTCGGGGCGGGCGCCTACTATCTGCTCCGGCTGATGGCCAGGCCGCCCGAGCCGCATGAGACGGAACTGCCAGGTCTGCCGCTGCGCGCCGCCGGCATCACCCCCGCGCCGGCCACAGGCGGTGGCCCCGAGCCGGTGGAGTAGGTCATGTTCAGTCTCGATCTGACCGTGGTCTGGGCCTT
>DATCFQ010000684.1:0-10509 GCA_036509495.1 Caulobacteraceae bacterium | reverse complement strand
GGTCGCCCGGCTTGGCCGCCAGCACCGCCTGCCAGGCCAGGGCGGCGGCCGCGGGCTCGTGGTTCTGTTCCAGGGTCAGCGCCAGCCGGCGGCGGGCGCCGGCAAGGTCGGGCCCCCGCTCGGCCAGCACCGCCAAGTGCGGCAGGGCCGCGGCGTCGCGCTCGCCGATCCGCTCGGCCAGGGCGGCATGGGCGTCGATGTCCTGGTCGTCGATGGCGATGACGCGCCGCCAGGCCTCGGACGCCTCGGCGTCCCGGCCGAGTTCGCCGAGGGTGCGGGCGTAACGCTTCCAGGCGCCCGGCTTGGCAGGATCGGCCGCGGCCAGGGCCTTCTGGTGCGTGGCCGCCTCGGCCTTGTGGCCCAGCCCCTCCTGCAGAACCGCCAGCCGCTCGTGGGCGGCGCGGTCGTCCGCCTCGGCGGCCAGCACGGCCTGCCAGGCCACGATCGCCGCTTCGGCCTCGTGGTTCAGCTCCAGCAGCTTGGCCAGCCGTCGCCAGGGCGCGGGGTCGGACGCCTTGGCCGCCTCGGCGACCACCTGCATCGGCGCGATCGAGTCGCGACTGCCCTGCGGCAACAGATCGGCCAGCTCTCGGTTGGCCTCCAGGTCCCGGGGATCGACGTCCTGGACCCGGCGCCAGGCCTTCACGGCAGCCTTGCGGTCGCCGGTTTCGTGCAGGGCGTGGGCCAGCCGCCGCCAGTTGGAGACGTCCTTGCGGTCCAGCTCGACAAGGCCCTGCAGGCGGACGATGGCGTCGGCCGGGCGGCCCTGGTCGATCAGCAGGCTCGCGGCGGCGTCGAGCGCTTCGCGCCGGAGCGTGCGGTCCAGCGTGGCGGCGCGGTCGAAACCGGCCACGGCGGAGTCGATCTCGCCTGAGGCCCGGCGGCGCTCGGCCTCGCGCAGGGCCAGCCGGCCCCGCTGACGCGCGTACCACTCAGCTGGCGACATCAGCCACGCTCAGGCGGTCTTCTGCGGACGCCCGCCCCCGCGGCGCCCGGCTTGGCCAGGACCATGATGCCGACAATCCTCATCAGACTTGGCTGATGCATACCGCCCCGCCCGGCGCCGCACCAGCCTCGCGGCGGCGAGCCGGCGCTTTGGCGGCGATCAGGCGCGCAGCAGAGGCGCGTCCAGCAGCTTCTCGATGCGGATGGGCAGGTCGCGGATGCGCACGCCGGCGGCGTGGAACACCGCGTTGGCGACGGCGGCGTTCATGCCGGTGGTCCCCAGTTCGCCGATGCCTTTGATCCCTAGCTCATTGATCCGGTGGTCCTCCTCGGGAACCAGGATCACCTCGATCTCGGGGATGTCGGCGTTCACCGGCACGAGGTACTCGGCAAGGTCGTTGTTGTAGTAGCGGGCAGCGCGCTCATCGATCTCGGTCGCCTCGTGCAGGGCCGCCGAGATGCCCCAGATCATGCCGCCCATCAGCTGGCTCTTGGCCGTGGTCGGATTGATGATCTGGCCGGCGGCGAAGGCGCCAGTCGCGCGCCGCACCCGCACCTCGCCGGTCAGGCTGTGGACGCCCACCTCGACGAACTGGGCGCCGAACGAATAGCGGATCTGATCCTTCATCTCCGAGCCGCGGGCCGAGGCCATCTGGCCCTGGTAGGTCTTCTGCACCCCGTCGGCCGGCACGCCCTCGGGCACGTTCTCCGCATAGATCTCCAGCGGACCGCCGAGCCGGGCCAGGGCCTTGTCCAGGGGCTCGCGCCGCCCGCCCGGCCCCACCAGCGCGCCACCCACGAGGCGCAGCTCCGAGGGGTTCTGGCCGGCGAGCGGGCCGTCCTTGGCCGCCCCGGCGGCCTGGGCCAGACGCTGGCGCGCCATCTCGCAGGCCTTGGCGACCACGTTGCAGGTGCTGGCCGCGTGGTTGGAGCCGGCCGCGAGGCCCGCGGCGGGCAGGCTGGAATCGCCGCCTTCGACGCTGACCTGCTCGATCGGCAGGCCGAGCCGGTCGGCGGCGGTGAGGGCGATGGCGGTGTAGGCGCCGGTGCCGATGTCCTCGGCCGCCATCTGGATGCGCGCCCGCGGACCTGGCGTCAGGATCAGGCGGGTCGAGGCCGCGCCGATGTTGGCGGGATAGGCGGCTGCAGCGCAGCCCAGGCCGACCAGCCAGTCGCCGTCGCGCATCGAGCCGGGACGCGGGTCGCGCCGGCCCCAATCGAAGGCCTTGGAGGCCGCCTCGAAACACTCGACCAGATGGCGCGAGGTATAGGGCAGCCCCTTGATCGGTTCGGTCTGGGTGTCGTTGATCCGGCGCAGCGCGACCGGATCCATGCCCAGCGCATAGGCCAGCTCGTCCATCGCCGATTCCAGCGGGAACAGATAGGGCGTCTCGGGCGGGGCGCGCATGAACCCAGGGGTCTGCCGGTCGAGCCTGGTCACGCTGACCTTGGTGGCCACGTTGGGGCAGGCATAGAGCCGCGCGGTCGTGGCCGTGCCCGACACATTGTAGGTCGAGGGCCGCGAGGTGGCCTCCCAGCCTTCATGGAGCAGGGCCTGCAGCCGGCCGTCCTTCGACGCGCCCAGCCGCACATGGTGGCGGGTCTCGGCCCGGAAGGTGACGATGGTGAAGCCCTGCTGGCGCGTGGGCTCCAGCCGCACCGGGCGGTTCAGCCGCCGCGCCGCGACGGCGATCCAGGCGGTGCGATGGGTGATCGCCCCGCGCGAGCCGAAGGCGCCGCCGATGAAGCGCGACACCGAGCGCACGTCGGCCGGATCGACGCCGATCTGCTTGGCCAACGAGACCTTCATGCCGTGGGCGAACTGGGTCCCCTCGTAGACCGTGAGCTTGCCATCCCGCCACTCGCAGGTGGTGGTGTAGAGTTCCATCGGATTGTGGTGCTGGGGCGGGGTCGAGTAACGGGCGTCGACCTTCACCGCGGCGCCGGCCAGGGCGCCCTCGGCGTCACCGACCTTGGGATCCTCGTGCGGCGAGCCGCCGGAACCCTCGAGATCGGCCAGGACGATGGTCTCGGCGCCTGGGCTGTCGAAGCTGGCGGACGGCTTTTCCTCGGCATAGTCGACGCGCACCTTTTCGGCCGCCTCGCGGGCCGCCTCCGGGGATTCGGCCACCACTACGGCGACGATCTGGCCGGCGTGCCAGATCCGGTCCGACTGCAGCGACTGCGTGGTCTTGCCGCCCTGGCCGCCCGGCGGCGGCAGCTCTTCGACCTGGCCCCCGACGTTGCGGAAGGTGAGGATGTCGAGAATGCCGGGCACGGCCTGCGCCTCATCCAGATGAAAGCCGGTGATGCGCCCGCGGGCGATGGTGCTGGTGACCAGGAAGGCGTGGGCGGGATTGGCCACCGGCTCGTCGAAGGCGTAGCGCACCTCGCCGATGACCTTGGCGCGCGCATCGATGCGCGGGACCGGATGGCCGATCAGGGAGGCATGGGTGGGCAGGCGGGCGTCGTCGGGCATGGCTCAGGCCTTGATGTCGGCGGCTTGCAGCAGCGCCCGCACCAGGGTGCGGCGGCCGAGCTCGGGCTTGAAGTCGTTGGCGCCGTGGGTGACGGCCGGGGCGAAAGCGGCCTCGGCCGCCGCGCGGGCGGCCTCGGGGGTCAGCGGCCGGCCCAGCAGCACCGCTTCCGCTTCGTGGGCGCGCCAGGGCCTGGTGGCGACGCCGCCGAGAGCGATGCGGACCTGGCGGACGACGTCGCCCTCGAGCTCCAGCGCCACCGCCGCGGACGCCAGGGCGAATTCGAAGGACTGCCGGTCGCGGATCTTCAGATAGAGCGAGCGCCGGGTCCACGGCCCGGCCGGAACCACGAAGGCGGTGATCAGCTCGCCCGGCTCCAGCACGGTCTCGATGTGCGGCGTGTCGCCGGGCGGGCGGTGCAGGTCCTCGAAGCGGATGCGCCGGGGCCCGCGCGGACCCAGGGTCTCCACCCAGGCGTCCAGCGCCGCCAGCGCCTGGCCGAAGTCGCCGGCATAGGTGGCGATGCAGTGGTCGCTGGCCCCCAGCACCGCGTGCTTGCGGTTCACCCCGCCCATGGCGGCGCAGCCCGAGCCGGGCTCGCGCTTGTTGCAGGCTTTCCAGCCGACATCGCGGAAGTACTGGCAGCGGGTCCGCTGCAGCACATTGCCGCCGAGGGCCGCCATGTTGCGGATCTGGGCGCCTGCCGACGCCTGCAAGGCCTGGGCGATCACCGGATAGTCGCGGGCCACCGCGGGATGGTCGGCGACGTCGGCCATGCGGGCGAGAGCGCCGAGACGCAGGCCCTCCGGTCCGACCTCGATCCGGCCGTGCTCGGCCTGCAGCCCGTTCAGGTCGACCAGCGTCTCGGGCCGGGCGACGCCCAGGCGCATGTAGTCCACGATGTTGGTGCCGCCGGCCAGGAACTGGGCGGGCGCGCGGGTCGGCGGCTCCCGGGTCGGCCGGGTCGCCAGGCGGACGGCCGCAGCGGCGTCCTCGGCCCGCTCATAGACGAACGGACGCATCAGGCGCGCCTCATCCGGGGCCGGGCCTGGGCGATGGCCTTGACGATGTGCGGATAGGCGGCGCACCGGCAGAGGTTGCCGCTCATGAACTCGCGGATGTCGGCCTCGGTCTCGGCATGGCCCTCATGCACGCAGGCGACGGCCGACATGATCTGGCCCGGCGTGCAGAAGCCGCACTGCAGCGCATCCTGGTCGATGAAGGCCTGCTGCATGGCGTGCAGCCGCCCCTCGGGTCCGGCGAGGCCCTCGATGGTGGTCACCGGTTCGCGCACGGCGACGGCGAAGGTCAGGCAGGCGAGCGCCCGCCGACCGCCGAGGTGCACGGTGCAGGCGCCGCACTGGCCGTGATCGCAGCCCTTCTTGGTCCCGGTCAGGCCGAGACGCCCGTGCAGGGTGTCGAGCAGGCTGGCGCGCGGGTCGACCGACAAGCGATGGGTCTGGCCGTTGACGGTCAGCTGGATGGGGACCTGCGCCCGCGGATCGGAAGGCGGGGCGGCGATAACCGTCGAGGGTGAGCCGGTCATCACTGCGGCGCCCGCAGCCGCAGCGCCGCCAAAAGCCAGGAGGCCCCGTCGCGAGGGGCCGCTGGATCGAACATGGTCATCGGGCGGGTCTCGCATTGGAGCCTTGGGTTTCGCTGTCGGCTGGAAAACACCCCAAGTCGCCGAAGGGTCCGACACCCAGGCCCCGTTCAGGGCGCCGGCGACGCCGTGAACTCTTCGGAGGAGGGAAGGCCGCGCGGGCCCTCGACATCGTCCTCATTGCCGAACGAGCGGGATTCCAGCGGCCGGCCCAGCAGGGCCGCGCGCACCGCGTCGTCGACGCTCAGGGTCGGGGGCGAGGCCTCGTCCGGGAAGATGGCCAGGGTTGTCTCGGACATGGCGGTTCCTTTCGCGGCTGTTCGGCAAACGGCGCCGCAGCTGCGCTGTTCCCGCGCTCGCGATCTGTTGATCGCCGCCGTGCGGAACGGCGACGCTGGCCTGATCCGCGCCGGCCCCTATGCTGGGCGCCTCAGGCTGACGGAGGCTCCCAGGATGCAGATGCGCAGGCTCGGAGGTGGCGGGCTGGAGGTTTCGGCCCAGGGTCTCGGCTGCATGGCCATGACCTCGCTGTATGGCCCGGTCGACGAGGACGAAGCCATCGCCACCGTGCGCGAGGCGCTGGATCGCGGCGCCGACTTCCTCGACACCGCCGACATGTATGGCCTGGGCGCCAATGAGGAACTGCTGAAGCGGGCGCTGGCGGGCGGCTATCGCCAGAAGGCGGTGATCGCCACCAAGTTCGGCAACCAGCGCACCGCCGACGGACGCTTCGGCGTCAACGGCCGGCCCGAATATGTCGCGGAGGCCTGCGACAGCAGCCTGCGGCGGCTGGGGATCGAGACCATCGATCTCTATTATCAGCACCGGGTCGACCCGACCGTGCCGATCGAGGAGACGGTCGGGGCCATGAAGCGGCTGATCGAGGAGGGCAAGGTCCGCTTCCTCGGCCTGTCGGAGGCTGGCGCCGACACCCTCCGCCGTGCGCACGCCGTACACCCGATCGCGGCCCTGCAGACCGAGTATTCGCTGTGGTGCCGGTTCGTGGAGGACGAGATCCTGCCGCTCTGCCGCGAACTCGGGATCGGCTTCGTGCCCTATTCGCCGCTGGGCCGCGGCATGCTGACCGGCGCCATCTCCACCGCCAAGGACCTGGCGCCGGCCGACCGCCGCCGGGACCATCCGCGGTTCCAGGGCGGTAATCTGGAGGCCAACGCCGCCCTGATCCGTCCGCTGGTGGACATGGCCGCCACCAAGGGCTGCGCCCCCTCCCAGCTCGCCCTGGCCTGGCTGCTCGCCCAGGGGCCGGACATCGTTCCCATACCCGGCACCAAGCGGCGTACGCACCTCGTGCAAAACCTCGGCGCGCTCGAGGTCCCGTTGAGCGCCGAGGAGGCGGGCCGCCTCGCCGAGGCCATCGACGACGCCGACGTGTCCGGCACGCGCTATCCCCAGCCGCAGATGGCGACGCTGGGGATCTGATGGCGGTGCGCCAAGCCAGCGAGGTCTTGCAGGTCTTCACCCAGGGACGCGGGCTGGTGGAGATCACCGAGGCGGTGTCGGACTGGATCCGGCGCCAGCAGATGCGGACGGGGCTGCTCACCCTGTTCTGTCGCCACACCTCGGCCTCGCTGCTGATCCAGGAGAACGCCGACCCGGACGTCCAACGCGACCTCGAGACCTATTTCGCGACCATCGCGCCGGAGGATCCCGACCGCTACCGGCATGACGCCGAGGGGCCGGACGACATGCCCGCGCACATTCGCTCGGCGCTCACCCAGACCCAGCTCGGGATCCCGCTGATCGATGGCCGGCTGGCCCTGGGGACCTGGCAGGGCATCTATGTCTTCGAGCACCGGCGGGAGGGTTCGGCCCGGCAGATGGCGATGCATCTGATCGGAGAGTGATCTCTCTGATCAATGTTGATCAATATTATCCGCGAGCCGGCGACGCGGCCTGGGCGAGGTTGGTTCTTGGCAGCGCCGGCTCCATGCGCTCGGCGATGAGGCGGGTGGCGTCGAGCTTGCGCCCGCCGATCTTCTCGATCTCGAGGTGTACGTGGTTGGTGATGCCGGGATAGCGGGCCTGCAGGCTGTGGTCGCGGCCGATGCCCTGGCCGAGATGGATCGCCTGGCCCTCCAGAACGGTCGGATCGACGTAGAAGACCCGGGCCTCGTAGTGCAGGGCGGGATTGGTGATCTCCACGTAGCGGTAGCGCTGGTCGCCGGTGTAGGCCAAGCCGATCTTGCTGACGAAGCCCGAGATCGGGGCCGCGATCTGCTGGCCGGCCGCGGCATCGAAATCGACGCCCTGATGGCGCCGGCCGCCGGCGTCGCGGTCCGAGCCGAAGTCGCCGCAGCCGAAGTCGTCGCAGCCGCGGACGTCCCTGCCGGTCGGGTTGGTGAAGTCGTCCTGGCCGTCGCCGTCGACATCGACGCCGCGCCAGACCAGCTTTTCGGGCGGCGGGACGCTGGGCGCCGGCGCCGCGGCCACACCCAGGGACGCATAGGTGGCGGCGACGGACCGCTCGAGCGACGGGGCTCTGGCGGCATGGGATGCGGCGGCGGCCTCGGCCCCGAGGCCGCAGAAGCCCGCGAACATGGCGATGGCGAGCGCCCGCGCCCCCCATACTCCACCGTAGCCGGAAGCCAGGCCATCCATCTTGGTCCGCATGCACACCTCACACCTGACACGGGGGCTTGTCGGCGCACAGATCGCCGCCCTGGTCACCGGCCTTCGCCGGCGCGGTTCGCCAGTCGCCTGGCTGTTGGAAGCTGTAGGTCCGCCCCGGGACAAGGCTGCGACCGCGTCCCAACTCGCCGCCGAATGTGGCGATTATGGGCCGATAACCATGATCGAGCGGGGCCTTTGCCTGAGCATCTCGGAAGAATCAACCCCAAGATCGCCGCCGCCGTGAACAGTTGCGCCAGAATAGGCGGGACTCGCCAAGGTGATAGGCCAGACAAATCCCTCCGCGCGGCAGGTTGATCCTGGGGCTGTGGCCGTTCCATTCACGCGACTTCACAAGCCCGTGCGCGTGGGGCGCGAATTACAGCAGTGCTTGTGCGCCGGCCCTGAGCTTGCGACGCGGAGAATGTCGGCGTCCGGGGCTCTGCCCTCTTGGCCCGGCGGGCCCGATGATGCTCTTTAGCGCCCACACACAAGGAGGATGCGATGACCAAGGTGGTGCGGGTGCACACGCCCGGAGGGCCCGAGGCGCTGCGGATCGAAGAGCTGGAGGTCGGCGAACCGGGGCCGGGCGAGGCCCGGGTCAGGATCGAGGCGATCGGGCTGAACCGCTCCGAAGCGATGTTCCGCCAGGGCGGCTATATCCAGCCGCCGAGCCTGCCGACCCTGATCGGCTATGAGGCCTCCGGCGTGGTCGAGGCGCTGGGCGAGGACGTCGCCAACGTCGCGGTCGGCCAGCGGGTGTCGATCCTGCCGATGTTCCAGCAGGGCCGCTACGGCGTCTATGCCGAGGCCGCCATCGTCCCGGCCCGGGCCCTGTTGCCGGCCCCCGAGGGCCTGTCGCAGCTCGAGGCGGCGGCGATCTGGATGCAGTATTTCACCGCCATGGCGGTCACCGAGTTCGGCGAGGCCGGCATGGGCGACTTCGTGATGATCCCGGCAGCGTCGTCCAGCGTGGGCCTGGCCGCCATCCAGCTCAGCAACTGGGCCGGCGCGACGCCGATCGCCCTCACCCGCCGGAGCGGCAAGCAGAAGGCCCTCGAGGCGCTGGGCGCGGCGCATGTCGTCGCCACCGAGGAGCAGGATCTGGTCGAGGAAATCGGAGCCATCACCGGCGGCAAGGGCGCGCGGATCACCTTCGATCCGGTCGGCGGCCCCTATGTGGAGACCCTGGCCCAGGCCGCGTCCGAGAACGGGATCATCTTCATCTACGGCGGCCTGTCGGGCCAGCCGACGCCCTATCCGCACTGGTCGATGGCGTTCAAGAACCTCAGCCTGCGCGGCTGGGTGGCCTCGACCATCTGGAACAAGTCCGACCGCTTCGCCCGCGGCGAGGCGCTGATCCGCCAGGGCCTGAAAGAGGGGCGGCTGAAGCCGGTGATCGACAAGGTCTTCAAGTTCACCGACATCGTCGAGGCGCACCGCTACCTGGAATCCAACCAGCAGGTCGGCAAGATCGTGGTCGAAGTCTGAGGGAGGGACCGCCCCGGGAGGCATCCGGTAGATGACAACCTGGGGGGCATGCCATAGCCGCCCGGTCAGCCCTTCGGCCGCTCCATGACCTGCCGCAGCCAGGACGCGTCCCATCTGTCGTTGGCATAGGCCCTTTCGAGGATCCGCCGGAGCTGATCCGGCATTTCCGACCGGTCGGTCTGGCCCACCTGCTCGGCTAGGGGCAGATCCTCGGCCGGCTCGGCGCCGATATGCTCCAGGACCTCGCGGTACACAGCCCCCGGGTCCGCGGTCACGCGCGCAAAGTCGACCAGGAGCATCTGGTCGGCTGGGTAGTGCCGGCCCCAGCGGCGAAGGTGCCTTTCGTAACGCCCATGGCGGATGATCTGGTCGAGCGAACTCCAGTAGGGTTGGTCGTAGAGCCGGCGGGGCTGATCGGCGAGATGCGCCAGTCCCTCGTGCTTGATATGCGACCAGGCCCGATCGATGGGATCGCGCACCATGCAGATGATGCGCGCCTTCGGATAGAGCGCCGCGCACAGGCTGATGTAGGCGTTCGGCATCGACAGATAGGTCGTGCTCTTCTCGCCGTAGAAGCGCACGTCCGGGCGCTCCCACAAGAGTTCCTTGCGAAAGCGTCGCAGGTAGCGGGCGTCCTTTGCGGCGAAGCGGGCCACATAGTTTTCCGGTCCAAGCGCGCTGGTCATCGAGAAGAACTGCGGTTCTCCCGCGAGGATGAAGATGGCGGGATGATGCGACAGGGCGCGCTTGAGCCAGGTGGTGCTGGCGCGGGGCGCGCCGATGACGAGGAAATCCGGCCCGCTGATCGGGGCGCCGTCGGGTCCTGGCTGAGCCAGCAATTCCGTGATCCGTGGGCCAACCTCGCGATAGGCCGCAGCGGCCAGTTCGGCGGAGCCGTGCCGCTGCAGCATTCGCCCGAGCCTGAAATACTCCGCCGCGTCGTCCGATTCGCTGCGGTCGGGCAACAGGTCCTTGACGATCCGTCGGACGGCTCTATCCGGCTTCGGCGCCACGCCAGGTGCGACGATGGTTATGGCCCGCTCCGTCGCGGCCTGAATGCGTTCGGCCGCGGCCTCAGCAAGCCGGGCGGAGAGCTCTTCAACCTCCAGCCGCAGCTCGGAGGCGCCCTCCTCCAATGCTCCGTTACGCGCGGCCTCGCGCTTCAGCTGCTCCTGCCGATCGGACGCCTGGCGGCGCGCCGCCTCGACCTTGGCTCGAAGCTCCTCGATCGCCTGGTCTTTGACGGCGGCTTGCTTGGTCCTGCGCTCCAGCGTCCTGAGCGCCTTGGCATGGGCGGCTGCAGCGGCCGCCGCTCGGGCCCACGCCCCCTCGAGCCTGGTCGCGAGCGCCAATGCCGCTTCTTCG
>DATCFQ010000683.1:0-7582 GCA_036509495.1 Caulobacteraceae bacterium | reverse complement strand
GACCCGCCTCTATGCGGCCACCGAGGACGTGCACGATCAGGCCCGCTTCGAGCGCGAGACGCCCGAGGACCAGAGGGTGCAGACCCGCGGCATCGAGGTCGGACAGGTGTTCTATTTCGGCGATAAATACTCCGCCCCGATGAGGGCGGTGGTGACCGGGCCGGACGGCGTCGACCGCGCCGCACGCATGGGCTCCTATGGCGTCGGCGTCTCCCGCCTGGTCGGCGCCCTGATCGAGGCCAGCCACGACGACGCCGGCATCATCTGGCCGGACGCGGTCGCGCCGTTCGGGGTCGGGATCGTCAGCCTGCGAGCCGGGGACGCGGCGGTCGACGCGGCCTGCGAGAAGGCCCACGCCGCCCTGGAGGCCGCGGGACGCGAGCCGCTCTATGACGACAGCGATGAGCGGCCGGGCGGCAAATTCGCCTCCATGGACCTGATCGGCCTGCCCTGGCAGCTGATCATCGGCCCCAGGGGCCTGGCTGAAGGCAATGTCGAACTCAAGCGCCGGGCCACCGGCGAGCGCCAGTCGCTTCCGCTGGGCGACGCCCTCCAGGCGCTAGGCGCGTGATCGCGCTTCATGACTGACTCCAGCCCGCCCGCTGCGGCCGGTCCGTTCTCCGCCTGGGAGCGGGCGATCGCCTTTCGCTACCTGCGCGCCCGCCGCAAGCAGGGCGGCGTGGCGCTGGTCTCGGTCATCTCTTTCTTCGGGGTGATGGCGGCGGTCGCCGTGCTGATCATCGTCATGTCGGTGATGAACGGCTTCCGGGCCGAGTTGCTCGGCCGCATGCTCGGCTTCAACGGCCATCTGTTCGTCTCGGGGCCGCTGATGGGCGATCCTGCGCGGGTGGACCAGGCGCTGGCCCGCATCCGCAAGGTTCCCGGCGTCACCCAGGCCATTCCGCTGGTCGAGGCCGAGGCCATGGCGGTGGGGCAGGGCCAGTACGCCGGGGCCATCGTCCGCGGCGTGACGCCCCAGGACCTCGAGCGCATGTCCCTGGTCGCCAGCAACATCCGGCCGGGCTCGATGCAGGGCTTCGGCGAGGGCGACTACGGCGGCGACCTGATCCTGGTCGGCAGCCGCCTGGCCGCCCAGATGGACGCCCGCCCCGGCGACGCCCTGACCCTGATCTCGCCCACCGGCGCGACCACTGCGTTCGGCTCGAACCCGACCCAGAAGGCCTACACCATCGATGGGCTGTTCACCGTCGGCATGAGCCAATACGACGAGACCTACATCTATATGCCGCTGGTCCAGGCCCAGGCCTTCTTCGGCCGCGACCGCGCCATCGACGAAATCGAGATCAAGATTTCAGATCCGGACGACGCCGCCGACCTCAAGCCGCTGATCCAGCGCGCGGCCGGATCGGAGGCCATCGTCACCGACTGGCAGGACAAGAACGAGAGTTTCTTCAATGCCCTGCAGGTGGAACGTAACGTCATGCGGCTGATCCTGCTGCTGATCGTCTTCGTCGCCGCCCTCAACATCATCTCGGGCCTGTGGATGCTGGTGAAGAACAAGGGCCGCGACATCGCCATCCTGCGCAGCATGGGCGCCAGCCAGGGCGCGATCCTGCGGATCTTCTTCATGTCCGGCGCGGCGATCGGCGTGTCGGGGACCCTCTCCGGATTCCTCCTGGGCGCGGTGTTCTGTATCTATATCAAGCCGATACAGGCCTTTGTTCAGTGGATTTCGGGGACCGACGTGTTCAGCGCCGACGTCTATTTCCTCTCCCACATCCCGGCCAAGATCGACTGGGTCGAGGTGAGCGGCATCATGGCGGCGGCCTTGGCCATGTCCTTCCTTGCGGTGCTGTTCCCGGCCTGGCGGGCCTCCCGGATCGATCCGGTCGAGGCGCTCCGTTATGAGTGAACCGGTGCTCCAGCTCAGGGGCGTGCGCCGCGAGTACCTCAGCGGCCGCAGCGTGCTCGAGGTGCTGCGGGGCGCCGACCTCGACGTCTATCCGGGCGAGCTGGTGGGGCTGATCGGGCCATCGGGCTCGGGCAAGTCCTCGCTGCTGCACGCCGCCGGGCTGCTCGAACGCCCGACCGCCGGGCGGGTCTATCTGAGCGGACGGGACTGCTCGGACCTGAAGGACGCCGACCGCAGCCGCGTACGGCTGAAGACCCTGGGTTTCGTCTATCAATTCCACCATTTGCTGGCGGAACTTAGCGCCGAAGACAACGTCGCCCTGCCGTTGATGATCGCCGGATACGGCCGCGCCGAGGCCCGCAAGCGGGCGGTCTCGCTGCTGATCGAGCTCGGGCTGTCGGAACGCGCCCACCACCAGCCCGCCCAGCTCTCGGGCGGCGAACAGCAGCGCGTCGCCATCGCCCGCGCCATGGCCAACCATCCCAAGGTCATCCTCGCCGACGAGCCGACCGGCAACCTCGATCCGGTCACTTCGCTCGGCGTATTCCAGAGCTTTCATGACCTGGCGCGCGGGCAGGGCTCGGCGGCCCTGATCGCCACCCACAACATGGATCTGGCCCGCTACATGGACCGCGTGTTCGCCCTCAAGGACGGCCGGCTGGAGCCGCAGCAGGTCTGATCGCCGTCAGGCGACGTTGCGGGCGCTTTCCTGACCACGCGCGCGGGCTTCGACGCCGCCGCGGACCTGGCTCGCGGTCGCACCGAACGCCTCGCGGAATGCGCGGGAGAAGTGGGCCACGTTGGTGAAGCCGCAGTCATAGGCGATGGCGGCGATGGTGCGATGATCGCCGGAGACGGTCAGGGCCTCGCGAGCCCGCAGCAGCCTCTGTTGGAGGACATATCGGGCGACCCCTCCGACCGGTGCGAACAGGCGATAGAGGCGCGAGCGCGAGACGTTCGCCGCCTTCCAGATGGCGCTGGGCTCCAGCTCCTCGCTGTCCAGGTGCGCCTCGATATAGGCCGCCGCGCGCTCGAAGGCCCTGAGGTCGTCGGCCTGGCGCCGAGGGGAGGCGATGGCGTCGCCCGGCGGCGGGATGATCGCGGCGATCCACTCGGTGAGGGTGCGCGCCTCGACCTCGGGGTGTTGCGCCTCGTCGGCGCGCAGACGGTCCATCAGCGCCCGCATGTGCGCGAACAGAGGCGCTGCGGCGCTGCGGTCGACCACCGTCCCGTTGAGGTCCTGCAGCCACGGTAGCCGCTGCATCACCAGGGCGCGATCGAGGCCGATGGTGATCAGCTCATGATCGCTGTGCACCAGCGAAGAGGGCATGCCGAAATCGGCGACCAGCATCTCGCCGGGGCCCACCTCGACCCGCCGTCCGTCCATGTCGCCCGCGATGGCGCCGCGCTGCAGAAGCACGATGCCGACGAAATCATGGCGATCCATCCGGATGGTCTCGGGCAGCCGGACGCTACGCTGCGCGCTGGTGCGCGCCACCCGCAGGTGGATCTGGGGCAGTTGGCAGAGTTCGATGCGGCAATGCACCGGGTGATCCAGGATCTCGACCAGCACCGCCAGAGAGTAGACGTGTACGAACATCCGTTCGCGGTCGGCTACGGCGTAATCGGCCGTGTCGAACACCGCCCACGGCACGTTAGGTTGATCCGGACCGCCGTTCACTTGCCCTCTCGGCCTCCCAGATAGCGCCGTTCTCAGAAATGGGGCTCCGCCCCGCGCATCTACGCAGTTTACGCCGGTGCGGGGAACAGCGCCGCCCATGAACAATGCTTAATCTCTTCTGCAGCAAGACGCGTGCCTGGGCGAGGCGGCCCAAGGGCCCCCGGGGGTCTCGGAACGGTACGCGGGGCCTTCCAGGCCGTCATGGGCGACGTGCGGGATGCGCGGCAAACCGTCTGGGACGCGCGGCGAGGACGTGCGGCGCAGCTTGGTCCATCTGTGATCTCTGCGAGTCTTGCACCGACGCCAGCCGGCGCCGGCAACGGGGAGAGGGATGCGTCCGCCCGAGAAGAGGCGGCGCCTCCCAGGGGAGCCTCGGGTGAGGCGCGCAGGTGCGGCGCGCGGTCACCGCCAAGGGGGACATGGCAAAGCAGCGTCCGGATCGGCTTCAAATTGCGCTCGGCGTCTGGGTCGCCATCGGCCTCGTTTTGCTGGCGGTGGTGGTCGTGCATAGCCTGCCCTAGTCCGGCGCCGGCCCAGTTATAGGTCTGAAATGAATATCGTTGTGGGATATGTGCAGTCGGACGGCGACCTGACGCGGCAGGCCGAAATGGTCCGCTCGCTGATGGCGGCAGGGTGCCAGACGGTCCGCGTCGAGGCGTCGCGTGCGCCCGACAAAGCGTTCAAGCCCATGCTCGACGCCGTCGGCGATTTCCTTGGCGCGGGCGATCAGCTGCTGCTTCCCGACGTGACCCATCTAGGCTCCAGTCCGAGTTCGGCCCAGGCGTTCGTGGCGCGGCTGGAAGCCCGGGGCGCGGGGGTGCGGATGCTCGATCCCCCGACCGCCGATGGCCGTATCCGCCTGGTGGGCCCGCTGCTGCCGACGTCGGAGGCGGGGATCGCCGGGCCGATCTCCGGCGGCAGGACGGTGGACGCCGGGACGGTGAGGGCGCTCAGCGCCCATGGCTTCGGCCCCACCCAGATCGCCCGCCGATTGGGCGTCTCCCGGATGACCGTCTGGCGCAAGCTCGCCGCCGCCGAGGCCTAGGCGTTCGCCCCGCACCACGCATGGCGCGGCGAAGCTCGGCGATCTATCGTCGGCCCATGAACAAAGGCGCCTATATCGCGATCGGGATCGCCCTCGGCGTCGCCATCGGCGTGGCGGTCCACCATCTCGCCATCGGCATCGCCGTGGGGACCGCGATCGGCGTGGCTCTGTCGGTCCATCGCGGCCCCCCTTCATGAAGCCCTCGCCAAGGGACGGCGTCCGGCGATCAGCGGCGCGCAAAAGGGCTTGCGCCCAGAACAAAAGGGGAATACCGAGAAAAGAACAAATGCGGAACTATAGGGGTGTGACATGGCGCGCTTCGCCAAAGAGACAATGGCCCTTGCTTCGGTTGCGGGCTTCGTTTGGATGATGTGCCAAGTGGCCCATCTGGTCGCCTGAGTCGGTGGGCCTCCCGGCCCTGAAGGAGCAATTGAATGGCCGGGCTCGGCGAAGCCTTCGTGCACCTTCGGGTCCGCTCGGCCTATTCGCTGCTCGAAGGCGCCATCAAGGCTGACAAGATCGGCGTCCTGGCGGCCAAGGACGCCATGCCGGCGGTGGCCATCGCCGACCGGGCCAATCTGTTCGGCGCGCTGGAGTTCTCGGTTGCGACCAAGGAGGCGGCCGTCCAGCCGATCGTCGGCTGCGCCCTGCCGGTCTGCGGCATAGGGGAAGGCAGGCCCGAACGCTGGGCCAGGGCCCCGACGATCATGCTCCTGGCCCAGGACGCGGCGGGGTGGCGCAACCTCTCGATCCTGTCCTCGGCCGCCTATCTCGACTCCATGTCGGCCAGCGAGCCCCAGGTCCCCTGGGAGAAGGTCGCCGCCCATTCGGAAGGCCTGATCCTGCTCTCGGGAGGTCCCGATGGGCCGATCGATCCGCTGTTCGCCGTGGGCAAGACCAAGGAGGGCCGCGCCGCGCTCGAACGCATGGCCGAGGCGTTCGGCGACCGCCTCTATGTCGAGCTGCAACGGCACGGCGAGGCGTCGGAGGCGGCGGCCGAGCCGGGGCTGGTGGCCTGGGCCTATGATCGCGACGTCCCGCTGGTGGCGACCAACGACGTCTATTTCGGCGCCCCCGAGAAGTTCCGCGCCCACGAAGCCCTGCTCTGCATCGCAGACGGGGCCTTCCTCGGCCAGGACGACCGCCGGCGGGTCACGCCCGAGCACTGGTTCAAGCCGGCCCGCGACATGCGCGCCCTGTTCGCCGACCTGCCGGAGGCCTGCGACAACACCTTGGACATCGCCCGGCGCTGCGCCTTCATGGTCAGCAAGCGCGACCCGATCCTGCCGCGCTTCACCACCGCCGCGGGCCGCAGCGAAGACGAGGAACTCGCCCACCAGGCGCGCGAGGGCCTGGACGCCCGCCTGAAGCAGCATCCGCTGGCCGCCGATCGCGAGGAGTACGACAAGCGGCTGGATCGCGAGATGGGCGTCATCCAGCAGATGGGGTTCTCAGGCTATTTCCTGATCGTCTCGGACTTCATCAAATGGGCCAAGGCGCGCAGGATCCCGGTGGGTCCGGGCCGCGGCTCCGGCGCCAGCTCGCTGATCGCCTGGTCGCTGATGATCACCGACCTCGATCCCCTCCGCTACAACCTGATCTTCGAGCGCTTCCTCAATCCGGAGCGGATCTCGATGCCGGACTTCGACATCGATTTTTGCCAGGAGCGGCGGGAAGAGGTGATCGCCTACGTCCAGGACAAGTATGGCCGCGACCGCGTCGCGCAGATCATCACCTTCGGCACCTTGCAGGCGCGCGCCGTGCTACGCGACGCCGGCCGGGTGATGCAGCTGCCGCTGGGCCTGGTCGACCGCCTGGCCAAGATGGTGCCGAACAATCCCGCGAGCCCGGTGACCCTCGCCCAGGCGATCCAGATGGAGCCGCGCCTGCGGGCCGCGCGCCGCGACGAGGATTCGGTGGCCGAGCTGCTCGAGGTCGCGCTGGAACTCGAGGGCCTCTACCGCAACGCCTCGACCCACGCCGCCGGCATCGTGATCGCCGATCGGCCGCTGACCGAGCTGGTGCCGCTCTACCAGGACCCCCGTTCAGAGCTGCCGGCCACCCAGTTCAACATGAAGTGGGTCGAGAGCGCGGGCCTGGTGAAGTTCGACTTCCTGGGCCTGAAGACCCTGACCGTGCTGGACCGCGCGGTGCGCTTCCTCGAGCGCCGCGGCGCGGCGATCAGCCTGGAGGCCCTGCCGCTCGACGACGCGCCCAGCTACCAGCTGATGGCCTCCGGCCAGACGCTCGGGGTGTTCCAGCTGGAAAGCCAGGGCATGCGCGACATCCTGCGCCAGCTCCGGCCCGCCTCGCTGGAGGAGGTCACCGCCCTGATCTCGCTCTATCGGCCAGGGCCGATGGACAGCATCCCCGAGTATGTCGACTGCAAGATGGGCCGCCGTCCGGTCGACGTCGTGCATCCGCTGCTGGAGCCGGTGCTGCGCGATACCTATGGCGTCATCGTCTACCAGGAACAGGTGATGCAGATCGCCCAGATCGTGGCGGGCTACAGCCTGGGCGAGGCCGACCTTCTGCGCCGGGCCATGGGCAAGAAGAAGAAGGAGGAGATGGACCTGCAGCGGGCCCGCTTCCTCTCCGGCGCCGCCGAACGGGGCCTGAAGGAAGAGACCGCCAAGCTGCTGTTCGATCGCATGGAGAAGTTCGCGGGCTACGGCTTCAACAAGGGGCACGCCGCGCCCTATGCCCTGATCGCCTACCAGACCGCCTGGCTGAAAGCGAACCATCCGGTGGAGTTCTTCGCGGCCTCGATGAGCCTCGACATCTCCAATACCGACAAGCTGGCGGTCTTCTATCAGGACGCCAAGCGTTCGGGCGTGAAGGTCCGCGCGCCGGACGTGAACCGCTCGGGCGGCGACTTCGATGTCGAGGACGGCCAAGTGCTCTACGCCCTCGGCGCCGTGCGCAACGTGGGCGTCGAGGCCATGCGCCACCTGGTGGCCGTGCGCGAGGAGGGCGGACCCTT
>DATCFQ010000682.1:0-8393 GCA_036509495.1 Caulobacteraceae bacterium | reverse complement strand
TGAGGCCGTCCATCTGATAGCCGTCGATCTCTTCGGCCGGCAGACCCGCAGCGATACGGCCGGCCTCGGCGCGATCCTCGTCGGTGATCAGTTCACTGAGGAAGCGCACCTTCAGGCCCAGAGGCTCGAACATGGCCCGGCCGCGGCTCATGCAGCTGGGGCAGAAGGTCTGGGGCAGGCGGCGCTCGGTGAGGATCGAGTCGTCCGGCAGGTCGGCGTATTCGGCCTTCAGGCACGCCGGCAGGGCGGCGTCGCAGAGCACGATCTCGACCTCGGCGTCGCGCAGCGCCAGGGCCGCCGCCAGGGTGCTCTCGAACACGTTCACCGGGCCATGGCCGCCGATGTTGGTGGCGATCAGCACCCGCCCGCGCGAGCCCGGCCGGCGTTCGCTCCAGGCCTTGCTGGATGCGGTGAGCTGGCCCCAGTCCGGAAAGCCCTTGGGCAGGGACGCGCCCGCCTTGGCCGGCCTTGCCTCGGCCTGGACGGGCGCCGCGGACGGCGCCGGCGCCGCCTTTCGCCGCCACAGGGTGCGCCAACCGGAAGGGCTCATCTCAGGCGGCGATCGCGCCGGCCTTCAGGCGCGCCAGATAGTCGGCATAGGCGAGGGCCAAGCCCTGATCCAGCGAGATCGTCGCGCTCCAGCCCAGCGCCTTCAGCCGCGAGGCGTCGACCAGCTTGCGC
Organism: Caulobacteraceae bacterium; assembly: GCA_036509495.1. Lineage (GTDB taxonomy): Bacteria > Pseudomonadota > Alphaproteobacteria > Caulobacterales > Caulobacteraceae > JANWHQ01. The sequence goes on along the minus strand of DATCFQ010000682.1, from coordinate 7,712 downwards.
GGGGTCCCGTCCGGGCGCGAGGGGTCGAACACCAGCTCGCCCTCATAGCCCACCGCCGCCGCCACCCGCCGGGCGAAGTCGGCGATGGAGACCTCCTCGCCCGAGCCGATGTTGATCGGCATTTCGCCCGAATAATTCCGGATCAGATGCACGCAGGCGTCGGCGGCGTCGTCGACATAGAGGAATTCGCGCAGCGGCTTGCCGGTGCCCCAGACCACCACACGCGGGGCATGGGCCCGCTTGGCCTCGTCCATCCGGCGGATCAGCCCGGCCGGCACGTGACTGTGCTCGGGATGGTAGTTGTCGCCGGGGCCATAGAGGTTGTTCGGCATCACCGAGATGAAGTCGGCGCCGTGCTGGCGACGATAGGCCTGGCAGAGCTTCAGCCCGGCGATCTTGGCGATGGCGTACCATTCGTTGGTCGGCTCGAGCGGCCCGGTGAGCAGGGCCTCCTCGGGGATCGGCTGTGGCGCCATGCGCGGATAGATGCAGGCCGAGCCCAGGAACAGCAGCTTGGAGACGCCGGCCTCGAAAGCGCCGCCGATCACCGCCGTCTCGATCTGCAGGTTCTCGATGAGGAAGTCTGCGGGCAGGGCGTCGTTGGCGGCGATGCCGCCCACCTTGGCGGCGGCCAGGATCACCACGTCCGGCCGGTTGGCCTTCAGCCAGACGCGGACGGCGGACGCGTCACGCAGGTCCAGATCGCGGCGGCCGATGGTCAACACCTCCACGGGCTCGGCCGCCAGCCGGCGCACGATCGAGGAGCCGACCATGCCGCGATGCCCGGCTACCCAGACCCGCTTGCCGCCCAGATCGAAGGCCGTGGTCACGTCACTCCGCCGTGTTGCGTCGCCAGGAGTCGCGCTTCACCGTCTCCAGATCGGCCGCGACCATCTCCCTTACCAGCTCTTCGAAGCCGATCTCATGGCGCCAGCCCAACTTCTCGTGGGCCTTGGTCGGATCGCCGATCAGCTGCTCGACCTCTGTGGGCCGGAAATAGCGCCGGTCGACGGCCACCAGCTCCGCCCCGGTCTTGGCGTCCCGGCCGATCTCGTCCAGGCCAGAACCCGACCATTCGATGCTGCGGCCGACTTCGCCGAAAGCGCGCTCGATGAACTCGCGGATCGAGTGGTTCTCGCCGGTGGCCAGGACATAGTCGTCCGGCTGATCCTGCTGCAACATCAGCCACATGCCGCGCACGAAGTCCTTGGCGTGGCCCCAGTCGCGCCGGGCGTCGAGGTTGCCGATGTAGATCCGCTCCTGCATCCCCAGCTCGATCGCCGCCACCGCCCGGCTGATCTTGCGGGTGACGAAGGTCTCGCCCCTGAGCGGGCTCTCGTGGTTGAACAGGATGCCGTTGGAGACGTGGACGCCATAGGCCTCGCGGTAGTTCACCGCGATCCAATAGGCGTAGAGCTTGGCCACGCCATAAGGGCTGCGCGGATAGAAGGGCGTGGTTTCCCGCTGGGGGACCTCCCGCACCAGGCCGTACAGCTCCGAGGTCGAGGCCTGATAGACCCGCACCCGGTCCACCATCTCCAGGATGCGCAGCGCTTCCAGGATGCGCAGCATGCCCAGGCCGTCGGCGTTGGCGGTGTATTCGGGGGTCTCGAAGCTCACCAGCACGTGGCTCTGGGCGCCGAGGTTGTAGATCTCGTCCGGCTTCACCTGGGAGATGATCCGCGTCAGGTTCAGCGAATCGGTCATGTCGCCGTAGTGCAGGAACAGCCGCGCCCCCCGCAGGTGCGGGTCCTCGTAGATGTCGTCGATGCGCTCGGTGTTGAACGAGGACGAGCGGCGTTTGACGCCGTGGACCTCGTAGCCTTTTTCGAGCAGCAGGCGGGCCAGATAGGCCCCGTCCTGGCCGGTGATGCCGGTGATCAGGGCGGTCTTAGACATGGTCGGGCCTGACGTTGACGTAGACGTCCCTGAGTTCGGAATAGACGTCGAGCGCCTCGGTGCCGGGCTCGCGCGTGCCGTTGCCCGACGCCTTGGTCCCGCCGAAGGGCATGTGGGGCTCCGAGCCATGGGCCCCGGCGTTGATCACCGCCACGCCGGTGTCGATCCGGTCCACGAAAGTCAGGGCGCAGTCGATGTTCCGGGTATGGATGGCGGCGGTCAGGCCATAGGGCGAGCGGTTGGCCAGGGCGACGGCCTCCTCGAAGCCGGAAACCCGATGGATCAGGGCGATGGGGCCGAACAGCTCGGTCTCCCAGACCTCGGCCTCGGGGCCGGCGCCTTCCAGCACCGTCGGCTGCATGTAGAATCCTGCGTCCAGCCCTGAGCCCGAGGCGCGGTCGCCCCCGGCCAGAACCTTGGCCCCGGCCGCCTTGGCTCGGGCCACCGCCCCGCACATGGCCTTCAGCTGGCGCTCGTTGATCACCGGCCCCAGGTCGCAGTCGGGCTCGACGCCCTGTTTCTGGGCTTTGGTCGCAGCCACGAACTTGCCGACGAAGTCGTCATAGACCGCGTCGAACACCAGGATCCGGCTGGCGGCGGCGCAGCGCTGGCCGGCGTTGGAATAGGCCGACAGGGCCGACCATCTGGCGGCGTTGTCGAGGTCGGCGTCGTCGCAGACGATCAGGGCGTTCTTGCCGCCGAGCTCCAGCGAGACCTTCTTCAGCTGCCGCCCGGCCGTCTCGGCGATCTCGCGGCCCACGCGGGTCGAGCCGGTGAAGGAGATCACGTCCACATCAGGATGAGCGACCAGGGGCGGCCCGACCTCATTGCCCAGGCCATGGACCAGGTTCAGCAGGCCCGGCGGCAAACCGGCGTCTTCGCAGAGCTTGGCCATGAACCAGGCCGAGGCCGGGGTGTCTTCCGCCGGCTTCAGCACCACCCCATTGCCGCAGATCAGGGCCGGGAAGACCTTCCAGGCGAAATTGGGGGCCGGGGTATTGGCGGCGATGATCAGGGCGGCGACCCCGCACGGCCGGCGCACGGTCATGGCCCAGCGGTGCGGCGTGCCCGAGGTCATGGTGCGGCCGAACAGGCGCTGGCCCTCACCGGCGAAGAAACGGGCGCATTGCACCGCCGCCCCGGCCTCGCCCAAGGCATCGCCGAGCCGCTTGCCGGCCTCCAGCGCCACGATTTCAGCCAGCTCCTGGCGGCGGGCCTCGATGGAATTGGCGATGGCGTGCAGGATCTCGCCGCGGCGCACGCCGGGCGTCGCGGCCCAGGCCGGCTGGGCGACGCGGGCGCTCTTCACCGCTGCATCGACGTCGGCCTCGCCCGAGCGGGCGAGTCGGCCGATCGGCTGGCCCGAATGCGGACTCAGGATGTCGATCTGCCCGCCACTGCCCGAGGGGCGGTCGGCGCCGCCGATCAGATTGGGGACGAAGCTCGGATAGCCGCTCATCGCCTCCCCCTCACATCGCGGTGAAGCCGCCGTCGATGACGACGTTCGACCCGGTCATGTAGCAGGAGGCGTCCGACATGAGGAACACCACTGGCCCCTCGTAGTCGGCGGGATCGGCCATGCGGCCCAGCGGCACCTTCCTGGTATAGGGCTCCAGGAACGCCGGCTCCTGGTCGGCGAAGACGCCGGCGAAGGTCAGGGTGTTCACCCGCACCCCTGCCTTGCCCCAATAGACCGCCAGGTAGCGGGTCAGGTTCATCAACGCCGACTTGGTCACCGAATAGCCGACCGGCTTATAGAAGTTCTCCCCGCGGTCGCGGCGGTATTGGTAGAGCCCCTGGTCGGGCGACAGCACGCCATAGATCGAGGAGATGTTGGCGATCGAACCGCGGCCGGCCTTGGCCATGGCCCCGCCGAACACCTGGCAGCAGAAGATCACGCCCTTGACGTTCACCGCCAGCATCCGGTCCAGCGATGCGTCGGGATAGTCCTCGAACGGGCCGTTCTCGCTGGCCGGCGCCCCCGGAGGCGCGTCTATGGCGGCGTTGTTGATCAGGCCGGACGGCGTCTCCCAGTCCGCCTCGATCCTGGCGAGGGCCGCGCGCAGCGAATCCTTGGAGGTCACGTCGGCGACATAGAGCCGGAGGCGATCCTCGCCGACCTCGGCCAGCGGGATCTTGGCGCGGCCCCTGTCATCGGAGATGTCGAGCACGGCGACCCGGGCGCGGGCGGCGATCAAGGCGTTGGTGAAGGCGGCGCCCAGCTGGCCGAGGCCGCCGGTGACGACCACCACGCGGCCGGCAAGGTCGAAGTCGGCCGCCATGCGATCAGCCTTGTTTCGGCGTCTCGCCGATCTCGGTCCAGCCAATGATCTCCTGGGCCGGCACGGCGACGGCCAGGGTCTTGCCGACGAAATAGTCGACCCAGTACGGCGGCAGGGCGTTGGCGGTGATCTTGGCCTCGACCGGGATTCGATAGTCGAAGTCGGCGTCGGCCAGGGTGTGGCCGGCCTCAAGGTCGCGCACGGCGACCATGCGCTTGACCATCTTGTTCAGCGGCTTGGTCTCGGAGACGTAGGGGGTCTTCTTGCCGTCGCCGATGGCCTCGACGGTGCGGTGCAGATCGCGCACCACCCGCTTCAGGCCGGCGGGCTCCAGGCTGAAGGCCTGGTCTGTGCCCTTCCAGGCGCGGTTCAGGGTGAAGTGCTTCTCGAACACCCGCGCGCCCAGCATGTAGCCGACCAGAGGCATGGCGATGCCGGAGTCGTGCGAGGAGAAGCCGATCACGATGTCGGGGAAGGCCTTCATGAAGGTCTCGATGACCTTGAGGTTCAGCTGCTCGTAGGGCGGCGGATAGCCCGAGGTGCACTGCATGATGCAGAGGTTCGGATTGATCGGCATGATGGTCTGGTAGGCGCGCAGCGCGTCTTCCATCGTCGCCCCGCCGGTGGAGACGATCATCGGCTTGCCGAACTTGGCGATGTGCCGCAGCAGCGGGGTGTTGGAGATGTCGCCCGAGGCGATCTTGAACGCCGGCACGTCGATCTCGGCCAGCAGGTCGGCCGACGGCAGGTCGAAAGCGGTGGAGAAGAACAGGATGCCGATCTCCTCGGCATAGGCCTTCAGCTCGCGGTACTGATCCTGGCTGAACTCCAGCGCCTCGCGGTGCGTCCCATAGGTTGGGGCGTAGGCGTTCTCGGAGTTGTACGGGCTGTCGTACATCTCGGCGGTGAACAGGGCCCGGTTGTCGCGCTTCTGCAACTTCACCGCGTCCGCGCCGGCCTCCACGGCCGCCCGGAACATGGACTTGCAGGTGTCCATATTGCCCTGGTGATTGTGGCCGATCTCGGCGATCACGTAGCCCACCGACTCCTGGGTTACGACCTTGTCGCCAATGACGAATTTGCGGGTCATGCCTAAGCTTTCCGCCCCTTTTTCACCGAATGGGGAAGTGACCTGTCATGTTCTCATGACGTTTGCAACCGGACCGCGGGGTCCTGCAGTCACCCTTTCGGAAGCCCGGGATCGGGCGGCAAACGGGCGGGCCGCTGGCGCCGCGAGGCGTGCTGGCGAAGGTGATAGTCGCGGCCGGCGCTGATCCAGGGATCGACGAGGCTGATGTGCCTGGCCAGGAACGCATTGTTCCAGTCGCGCCAGAGGCCGCCCAGGTGCGGCCTCGTCGAATTCTCGTCATAGCCGCCGCGCAGCCGCTTCTTGAACCAGGCCCAGAACCGCCGCTTGGCGCGCCAGAACCGGTCGCCGTCGGCCAGGCCGCCCCACTTGCGGCGGTACAGATCCAGCGACAGGGCGTGATGGCGGGTCAGTTCGGCGTGCCCGGGCGTCCCTTCCCGGGTCGGCCAGTCGCGATAGTGATGCAGCGCCACCTGCCGGGTGTAGGCGATGTCGTGGCCGGCATAGAGCACCTTGGCGGTCAGGTCCGGGTCGATGCCGTAGAAACCGAAGGTCTCGCTGAAATAGCCGACCTGGCGCAGCACTTCGGTCCGCAGCAGGCCCTGGTTCACGTTGAGCACCCCGATCTCCGAGACGCCGCCGAGATAGACCGACCCCAGGAACGGCCCCTGCACATCCTTGGTCTTCAGCGCCACCATGCCGATGGCTGGCTCGCGGTCGAGGATCCGGACCGCGGCGTCGAGACCGCCGTCCACCACCTGGTTGTCGTCGCTGAGCCAGGCGACATAGGGCGTGTCGAGGGTGCGGAAGACGTCGTTATAGGCTCTCGCCTGGCCGAGCTTCCCGCCCACCAGCAGCGGCCGGATGCGCGGGTCATCCAGCGTGGTCAGATAGTCCTGGGTCCCGTCGGTCGAGCCGGCGTCGGTGACATGGACGGTCAGCGGCGTCTTGGTTTCGGCCAGGATACTGTCCAGGCACCGCCGCAGCGCCTCCAGCCGGTTGAAGGAGCCCAGGACCACCGATAGGCGCGCGCCCGAGGACATGAGGAATTTCCGCCCGCCCGGAGGCTGAAGTGGCGCTTGTGATAGGGCAGCCGGCCCCCGCTCGCCAGTGCGCGGCAGGAGCAACGTGCGCCTCAGCTGCGCCTCGAATCAAAGAGACGTCGACGGAACAGGCCACACTACGAGCCATTAAGATGGAGCCGGTAATTTCAACTCGTCTTGTGCACCGCGGCTGTGGCGGCCTTTCCAAAAACGCCCATCTTGCGTTAGCGTGAGACTTGGAAGGTGCCAAAATGACCAGTGAAAAGCGCCACGCCGCAATCAGCAAGCTGATCGAGCGGCACACCGCTGCCAACACCGTGAGCAAGGCTGTTGCGCGAGAGTCGCTGATAAAAGAAGGCATCTATACCAAGAAGGGTGCGCTTCGCGTCGAGTTCGGAGGCGAATCCAAGAAGGCAAAGACGGCGGCTCGAGCCGCCTCGCGACCTCGTTCGTCCTCGGCTACCACGGCTGCGACCGGAGCGTAGGCCGAAAGGCGCTCGATGGTGACGTCGATATTCTTCAAAGCGAAAAGGATTTCGATTGGCTCGGTCCCGGGGCCTACTTCTGGGAATCCGATCCGCAACGCGCCTTCGAGTGGGCTCGGTGGAAAGTAAGCCGGGGCGACTACGCGCATCCGTTCGTCGTGGGAGCCGTCATCGACCTCGGGAACTTGTCTGGATCTGGGTTCAAGGGAAGATCTCGAGCTGCTCCGTGCGGCCCACAGCTCCTTCGTAAAAGTCCAACGCACTGCAGGCCTACCAATCCCAAGGAATAAGAGCGTGCGCGGCCAGCCGAACGCCGACCGGGTCTTGAGGTTCTTGGACTGCGCCGTAATTCGCCACCTTCACGAGATGATCGAGGCGGAGCCCGAAGAAACCCGGACCGTCGAGCCGTTCGATACGGTCCGCGGAATGTTCACAGAAGGACGGAGCGTCTATCCGGGCGGCGGATTCAAGCGAGGCAGCCACGTTCAGCTCGCGGTGCGCGCACCCACATGCATCAAGGGCATTTTCCTCCCGAGACCATTCCTGGGACATGATGCAAAATTCGGCCGCTAACCGTCAGCGCACCGAGACCGACAGGGTCAATCATACGCAGCCAGCGGCGATGTCGGGCGCTGATTTCCTGGTCCCGGCGCCGCGCGGCGCGGGCGTGGTCTTCGTCACCGGAGCGGCCGGATTCCTCGGCGGCGCGGTGGCTGGCGCCTTCGTGCGGGCCGGCTGGCGCGTGGCGAGCTTCGACCGCTCGCCCGGCGGGGCGGCGGGCTGCGCCCACTGGACCACCGGCGACGTCCATCGCGAGGCCCTGGCCAGAGCCTCGGCCGAGACCGGCCCGCCCGATGTGGTGTTCCATGCCGCGGGCGGCGGATCGGTCGGAGCGTCCGTGGCCGACCCCGAAGGC
>DATCFQ010000681.1:0-2379 GCA_036509495.1 Caulobacteraceae bacterium | reverse complement strand
CGCGGAAGGCCTCCACCGCCGCCCCGCCGGTGTCGCCGGAGGTGGCCACCAGGATGGTCGCGGTGCGGCCGCGCTGGCCCAGGGCGTAGTCGTAGAGCCGCGCCAGCAGCTGCATGGCCACGTCCTTGAACGCCAGGGTCGGGCCGTGGAACAGCTCCAGCAGCCACAGGCCGCGCTCCAGCTGCTTCAGCGGGGCGACCGCGGCGTGGGTAAAGGAGGCGTAGGCGTCGTCAGCCATCTGCCGCAGCGTCGCCTTGTCGATCTCCGAGCCGGCGAAGCGTCCGAGCACGTCGGCCGCCACGGCCGGATAGTCCATGCGCGCATAGGCCCTGAGCTCGTCGGGCGTCAGCTCGGGCCAGGCTTCGGGTATGTAAAGGCCGCCGTCGGGAGCCAGACCCTCCAGGACCACGTCCAGGAAGCCGGCAGCCGGCGCGCCGCCCCTCGTCGAGATGTAGCGCATCAGCTGGGACGCTCTGGTCGCTTGCGGAGGAGCATGGCGAGATAGACGCCGGCCAGGGCGGCGGCAAGTCCGAACCAGGTGATGGCGTAGCCCAGGTGATTGTTGGGGATGTCGACCGGCACAGGGGCCGGGCGGGGCTCGCCGCCGGCCGGGGAGGGGCTCTCCAGCATCAGGAACATCGGCGCCGGACGCTGGGCGCCCAGGGCCTGGGCCATGGCCGGCAGGTCGCGCCAGTACCACTGGTTCTGGCCGGGATGGTTGAGGGGCGTGACGAAGTTCTTGCCGCCGCCGCTGCGCAGCACACCGACGAGGGGCGCCGAGATCGGCTCGCCCGGGATGGGATGGGCCGTCTGGTCGCCGGGCAGGCCGACGAAGCCGCGGTCCACCAGGATCGAGCCGTAACCTTCCCCCGGAGCCAGGGGGCAGGCGGTGATCAGCCGATAGCCCGCCAGGCCCTGGTAGACCGAGAACAGCTGCAGCGTCCTGCGGGTCTCGACGTCGGGGCACAGCGTCTGCACGCGGGTGTAGTCGACGTCGCCGCCGGCCCTCAGCCGGGCCAGCACGGTCTGCAGCGGCTGGGCCGGCGCCGACTGCAGCGCCGCGATCCGGTGCAGCAGGTCGGTCTTCCACTTCAGCCGCTGAACCTGCCAGACGCCGAGGGCGATCAGGATGCAGAAGGCGACCAGGGTCGCCAGCGTCAGGGCGATGGGAAATGGGCCGCGGCGCAGACGAGCTTGAGCGCTACTCAAGACGTCCCTCGGCGGCCTTGTGATGGAATTGCATGGCGAACAGGATCGCCTTGAAAGGCCGCAACAGGGCCAGACAGAGAAGGGCGCCGAGCGGCGGCCAGATCAGCAGCTCCAGCCAGATCGGCGGCCGGAACGCCACATAGGTGAACAAGAGGCCGAAGCAGGCGATGCAGCCGCCGATCAGGATCACGAACACCGCCGGCCCGTCACCAGTGTCGGCGCTGCTCAGGTCCGCGCCGCAGGCCTCGCAGTGATCGATGATGCGCAGGAAGCCCGCGAACAGCGGGCCCTCACCGCAATTGGGACAGCGGCAGGCGAGCCCGGCGAGGACCGGATTGACGCCCGCCAACCGCTACCTTCCGAAAATGACGTAGATGAACGAGAACAGGAACAGCCAGACCACGTCCACGAAGTGCCAGTACCAGGCCGCCGCCTCGAAGCCGAAGTGGCGCTGGGGCGTGAAGCCGCCGCCGATCAGCCTGAGCAGGCAGACGGTCAGGAAGATGGTCCCGATGATGACGTGGAAGCCGTGGAAGCCGGTCGCCATGAAGAAGGACGAGCCATAGAGCTGGCCGCCCACCGATTGCGGATTGAAGAACAGGTGCTCGCTCAGGATGTGGTTGTACTCGTAGGCCTGGATCGCGGTGAACATCACCCCCAGAAGGATGGTGAGGATCAGGCCGATCTTGGTCGACTTGCGGTCACCCTGCAGCAGGGCGTGGTGGGCCCAGGTGACGGTGCAGCCCGAGAGCAGCAGGGTCAGGGTGTTGACCAGCGGCAGCCGCCAGGCGTCCACCGTCTCGATGCCCTTGGGGGGCCAGGTCTGCCAGGCCGCCGCGACCTGATCCACCGGCGAGAGCGTCCGCACGTGGTGGAACAGGGCCATCTCGAAGAAGATCCAGAACCAGGCGACGAAGAACATCACCTCCGAGGCGATGAACATGATCATGCCGTAGCGCAGGCCGATGGAGACCACCGGCGTGTGGTCGCCCTGGTTTGCCTCCTTGGTCACATCGGTCCACCAGCCGATCATGGTGTAGATCACGCCCGCGAAGCCGGCCACCATCACCCACCAGGTGTGCCTGGGCAGGCCGAAGAGCCCCTTCATGAAGATCACGGCGCCGAAGGCCAGGACCAGGGCGGCGATCGAGCCGACCAGAGGCCAGGGGC
>DATCFQ010000680.1:0-4335 GCA_036509495.1 Caulobacteraceae bacterium | reverse complement strand
GTCTTCAGCTCGAGATCGCGCTGGTCCGAGAAGCTGAGCTTGCCGTTGATCGTCAGGCTGCGCAGCGCGGGCGGACTGACATCGAGAACAACGTCCCTGTCCCGGCCGATCGTCACCGCGTCGCCGTCGCGTGGAACCTTGCCGTCGGGCCAGGACGCAGGATCGGACCAGCGCGACCGATGGACCGCCGAAGCCGGCGCCTGTGCGGGCATGTCCATCTGTGCGTGCGTTTCCTGAGCGCCGGCTTCAGCCCCCATCCCGAGCAAAAGGGACACGGGAACAAGCAAGGCAAGAAGGAGCAGGCGAGATTGCATGCGCATGACGTTGACCCCCCGGTCGGAACTCTGTGTCCCGCATTTCTTTCAGAATACGGTTTTGCAGCGGACAAGCCGATTTGCCAAGCTGCCAGCAGCCGGCATGTCGAGACTGGTTGTAACCTATTGTAATATTTCTTGTATCCTCGTATTCTGGATATGACTTGCCAAGCCGCTTCCGCTATGAAGGGTCCGTGATCAGATTCCTGCTGGCCCTGTTCGCGATCCTCGGGCTGTTGATCAGCCCGGCCGCCGCATGCGCGGCGGGGTCCGCTTGCGATCACGAGCAGAGCGCGGCGATGGCGGGCATGAGCATGCCTGGCGTCGGTCATGCCGCGCCCAATGTGGCCGCGGCCGATCCTTGCTGCGATCAATCGCACCACCAGATGTCCGGCAAGAGTTGCGCCATGGCCTGCGCGACGACCTGCGGCGTCGCCGTCGCGTTGCCGCCCACGCCATCGAGCGTCCTGCTCGTGGCCGTTCCGGCCACGACGGCGGAGGCGCCGGTCGCGCCTCTGCACACCTTCCGGCCCTCTGGGCTCGAACGACCTCCCAAGTCGATGGTCTGAGGCCGCTGGCTTCGGCCGGCGGCGCCTGAGCGCGCCAACGCGCCGTGTCCGATCCTCAGCGTAGCCCTGGGTCGATAGCGCGACGTGCGGCGCACCCCTTTGCTGGCCGATGCAAAAATCGACCGGCATGACCCATCGACTTCACGGACCATCACCATGACCAAACACGCGCACATCGGCGTCAGCGCCGCCGTCGCAGCAATTGTTGCGTTCGCCGGCTCGGTCGCCCTCGCCGCTCCGGCCGCAAGCACGTGCCACGCCTGGAACCCCACCAAGGCCAGTCGGTCGTTCACGCACTGCATCGCCTGGACGCATGAAGCCGCCCAACGCATGCGCGCCGCAAATTGCGCGCCCGGGCCCACCGGCGACGCGGCCATGCGGGCTCTGTGCCTCGCCATGATGGGCGAACGCCAGGAGGCGCCTGCCGCGTCCGGCGTCGCCGGCTGACGGCTCTCGACGCCGCGGCCCAACTATCCCCGGGCAGCGGCGAAGGAGGGGCGCCGGCGGGCGCGAGCCGTCCGCCGGCGCTTCCTCGAAATCAGACGATCGGGGGGGCGGCGGATGCAAAGCTCCACATTCGACATCGCTGAACGATCGCGCCTGGCTCGAGCGCCCGCGCTGCGGGCCTTCCACCGTTGGCGGCGACGCCCATGAGCCGCCGACATCCCTTCCGTTCGACTTCACCGGAGCACATCAAGATGCGCCCAGCCTGGATCTTGGCCGCCGCCCTGTTGGCCGGCGCGGCCCACGCCGAGCCCCTGACCTTCCACGCGGCGCTCAACCTCGCGGACGACACCGCTCCCAGCATCGCGGCCAAGGGCAAAGGCCTGGAATCGGCGCGGGCGGCGGCGATCCCCGCCGGCCAGCTACCCGATCCGAAGCTCGAGCTGGGCATCGAGGGCTTTCCGGTGTCCGGCCCAAACGCCTTCCATCCGGCGCGCAGCGACTTCAGTGACGTGAAGGTCGGCGTAATGCAGGACATCCCGAACGGCGGCAAACGCCGGGCGCAGGTCGACCACGCCCATGCGCTGGTCGACTCGGCCGCGCAGGAGGTGGAGATCGAGAGCCTGGACGTCCGCTCGGCGACAGCGGCGGCCTGGCTCGATCTCTATTTCGCCCAGCGCAAGCTCGCCGCTCTGAACGGGTTGGAGAAGGATATCGACCTTCTCAAACAGACTCTCTCCGCCCGCCTGGCGGCCGGCAAGGCGATGGCTGCGGACGTGACCGCGCCCGATGAAGCTCTGGTCGACCTGGCTGACCGGCGGGCCGACCTGAAGGCCCAGATCACCAAGGCGGACTCGGAGCTGCGACGCTGGATCGGTCCGGCCGCGGACGAGGGCCTGGCCGGCGACCCGCCCGAGATCGCGGTCGACGTCAACGCGTTCCAAGCAGCGTTGGAGACCCATCCACGTCTGCACCGCTACCTGCACATGGAGGCCGCGGCGGACGCCGATGTCGCCGAGGCGCGCGCGGACAAGCGGCCGGACGTCGGCGTCGAACTGGCCTACCAGCACCGCGATCCGATGTTCGGCGACATGGTCATGGGCGGGGTGACCGTCAGCCTCCCGATTTTCCCGGGCCGGCGCCAGGATCCGATGATCGCCTCCAAGCTGGCCGACGCCAACCGGGTGCGGATCGAGCAGCAGGCGGAGGCCCGCTCGCTGGCCGCCGAACTCGACGAAGCGGTCGCCGACTACGCTTCCGCCAGCGCCCGGCTGGCGCGCGCGAAGGATACGTCCCTGCCGCTCAGCGAACGTCGGGTCGACCTCGCGACCAGCGCCTACCAGGCGGGAACCGGAAGCCTTTCCGACCTCATCGACGCGCGACGCGCCCGCACCGAGGCGCAGCTGCAGATCATCGATCTGCAGGCGGAAGCCACCAAGCTGGCGGCCCGCCTGGCCATCTATTTCGGGGGAGAACAGCCGTGAGGCCCATCCAGCTTTCCGCGCCCGTCCTGGCGGCCGGCGCCGTCGTGGCCGTGCTCGCCGGCTTCGGCCTGGCGCGTCTGACCTCCCATCCGGCCAAGGCGCCGGTGGCGGCGGCCACACCCGCCGGCGGACATGCCCTCTACTGGTACGACCCGATGAAGCCGGACCAGCACTTCGACAAGCCGGGCAAGTCGCCGTTCATGGACATGCAGCTGATCCCGAAATACGCCGACGAGACCGGTTCGAGTGCGGGCGCGAAGATCGACCCGCGCGTCGCGCAAAATCTCGGAATCCGGACCGCCGTCGCCCGCATCGGGACCTTGGGCTCGGATCTCGCCGCCACCGGGGTCATCGATTTCAACCAGCGCGACGTGGCGATCGTGCAGCCGCGGGCCAATGGCTTTGTGCAGCGCGTCTATGGCCGTGCGCCTGGCGACCTGATCGGCGCCGGCGCACCCATCGCCGACCTCCTGGTTCCCGAGTGGGGGGGCGCCCAGGGCGAGTTCCTGGCCCTGGTCCGCACCGGCGACCCGGTGCTGATCGCCGCCGGCCGTCGAAGGCTCGAGCTGCTCGGCATGACGCCCGGCCTGATCTCCCGGGTCGAGCGGACCGGCCGGCCGGCGTCGGTCGTCACGGTCTCGAGCCCGATCGGCGGCGCCATTCAGAAGCTCGATGTGCGCGCCGGCATGAGCGTCATGGCCGGCCAGACCTTGGCCGAGATCAACGGGCTTGCGACCGTCTGGCTGAACGCCGCCGTGCCCGAAGCGGAGGCGGGCGACGTGCGGGTCGGCCAAGCCGTCTCGGTCGAACTGGCCGCGTATCCGAGCGAGAGATTCCCTGGTCGCGTCGCCGCCATACTTCCGGCGGCTCAGACCGAAAGCCATACCCTCCAGGTCCGGGTCGAACTGCCCAACCGCGGCGGACGGCTACACCCCGGCCTCTACGCCACCGTGCGGTTCTCGAGCGGCGCCAAGCCGGCATTGCTGGTTCCGTCCGAGGCCGTGATCCCCACCGGCCGGCGCACCCTGGTGATGCTGGCGCTCGACGGGGGACGCTATCAGGCGGCCGAGGTGCGCGCCGGCCGGCAGGCCGGCGGCCAGACGGAGATCCTGGCCGGCCTCAGGGAGGGCGAGCGAGTGGTGGCCTCCGGGCAATTCCTGCTCGACTCCGAAGCCAGCCTCGACGGACTGGCGGCCCGGCCGCTATCAGGGGCGGCGCGGTGATCGCCGCCCTCATCCGCCTCTCGGTCCGAAGCCGATTCTTCGTCCTGATGGGTGCGATCGCCCTCGCCATCGGCGGGCTGGCCGCGCTGAAATCGACCGCCGTCGATGCGCTGCCGGACCTGTCGGACGTGCAGGTGATCATCCGCACGACCTATCCCGGCCAGGCGCCGCAGATCGTCGAGAACCAGGTCACCTATCCGCTCGCCACCACCATGCTCTCGGTGCCGGGGGCCAAGACGGTGCGGGCCTATTCCTTCTTCGGCGACAGCTTCGTCTATGTGATCTTCGAGGACGGGACCGA
>DATCFQ010000679.1:0-2320 GCA_036509495.1 Caulobacteraceae bacterium | reverse complement strand
TCGCCGAGCCGAAGGGCCCGGAGGTGATCCTGGTATCGACCGAACACTCGCCCAGCTATTTCGACCAGGTGACGATGGATCGGACGCGCCTGACGTTCATACAGACGCTGAAATCGGCCGATCGTCACGGACGGCTGAGGGTCTATAGCCCGGTCACCACGCTCGGCCGGACGATCATCGTCCATGCCAAGCTGACGATCATCGACGATACGCTGCTGCGGATCGGCTCGGCGAACATCAACAACAGGTCGTTCGGCTTCGATATGGAGTGCGACCTGTCGCTGGAGGCGACGGGCCCCGGATCGGCGGCCAATCGGGCCGAGATCACCCGTCTCAGAAACACGCTGCTGGCGCATTGGCTGGGGTGCGCCCAGACCACCTTGGACGAAGCCCTGGGCCGCACGGCCGGGGTCGGCGCGGCGCTGGAGAGCTTGCGGACCGGCGGCTATTGCCGGCTTCGCCCGCTCGAGCCGAAGCCGCTGGCCCCCCTGGCGGCGTTCATCGCCGCCTATCACCTGGGCGACCCCGTCGGGCCGGGGGATTCGTGGCGCCCGTGGAAACGTCGCCGGGCCGCGGCGCGCGAATCGGCGGCCGTCAGGAGGGGTGTCGCGCTCGACAGGCCCGGCGAAAGCCGCCCGCTGAAACGTCGCGCATCAGGTCGCTAACGTCCCCTGGCCCAGCCGACCGCGTCGCCGAAGGCCCGGCTCAGACGGCGTTGATCAGCCCGCCGCCAGCGGCGGCCGCGGAGTTATGGACGACCGAGACGATGGTCCCGGAAGCGCCGGCGACGACGGTGACCTTGGCGTCGAGCTGCCTGGCCAGCGCCTCGACGATGCTGGTGCCCAGGCCCGCCTTGGCCGGGGTGACGCCCTTGGCCATGCCCACCCCATCGTCGCTGACCGAAAGCGTCCAGCCGGAGCGGTCCGATTTGTAACCGACGACGATGGCGCCTCCCTTGTCCTCGGGGAATGCGTGTTTCAAGGCGTTGATCACCAGCTCGGTGACGATGAGGCCCAGGCTGACGGAGACCTCGGCCGCAGCCGTGCCGTCATCGGATTCCACGCTGAGGGTCAGTTTTTCGTGGTCGTGGATCATCGAGGCGCCGATGCTCTCGCACAGCTCGGTGAAATAGGCGTCCAGCTTCACGTCGTTGATCTGGGACGCGGCAAGTTGGCGCTGAAGGGCGGCCACCGACATCACCCG
Source organism: Caulobacteraceae bacterium (assembly GCA_036509495.1). Taxonomy (GTDB): domain Bacteria; phylum Pseudomonadota; class Alphaproteobacteria; order Caulobacterales; family Caulobacteraceae; genus JANWHQ01. The sequence continues at coordinate 1,117 of DATCFQ010000679.1, read as the reverse complement.
GCTGTGGGCGTCGAACAGATAGCCCTTGGTCTCCGAGGACGGCATCTTGCGGGCGCTCTGCATCAGCACGCTGGCGATGATCTGCAGGCTGTTGGCCACGCGGTGCTGCAGCTCCTGGAAGAGGATCGCCTTCTCGCGCAGCAGATCGTCCTTGAGCCGCGCCGCCAGGCGCGCGTCGGTCACATCCGACACCGCCAGCAAAAGGCGCACATTGGCCTTGTCGCCATAGTCGAGCCTGTGGGCGGTGATCACCAGGCGCCGCTGACCGCTTCCCGCCCGCTTGAGATCCATCTCATAGGCATCGATCTTGGCCGCTCCCGAGAGGGTGGCACGCAGCAGCGACTGCAGCTGCGGCACATTCCATTCGCCTTGGCCCAGCGCCAGCATCGAGCGCCCGACGTTGCTCGCCGGATCGATCTGGAAAATGCGGAAAAACGACGTGCTGGCGGCGATGACCATCAGTCCGCCGTCAAGCAGCACGATCGGGGCGTCGGAGGAGGCGATCAGAGCCAGGGCCAGGCTGTCTTCGACAGCGGGGACCAAGAGAGCGTCGTCTGCCATTTAGGAGTCCAAGTCCGCCGGAGGCTCGCGAGGCGCAAGCCTGTAATGACGGGAATCCGGGTGACTGCGTCCGACCAGATCAGGCCGTACGAAAGTCATCTGCGATGCTACCACAGAACTCAGCCAGCCGGCGACAAATCACGTCGCCGGGCTTGGCCTAAGCTATCGGCAGCGGCAAAGGCCTGGGAAGAATCTGAAGGTCGGCGGGATCGGCGACATAGCCGAGGAAGATCTGCCTCACCGCCATGGCGCGCCACTGCGCCGCCATCCGGAGGAACTCCAGCGAAACCGACTCGTCGGCTGAGTCGGCCGCGTTGGCTGCGCAGGTGGCCGCCCTTTGATTGCACTCTTTAGCGTTCATCGACTGAAATCCAACACGCTACCGAGAGCGCTTTGGCCGGCTGGGCGTTCCTTACGGCTAAATCCGGATCAGGGCTATCGCGGACGTACGATCGCCTGAAGCCAGGGCGCGGCGCTCAGGCCGCGGCGGTCGACCGCGCCGCGCCCAGGGCGAAGCGTTCGATGTAGGACCACAGCTGGGCGATCTCGTCGGCGG
>DATCFQ010000678.1:0-3550 GCA_036509495.1 Caulobacteraceae bacterium | reverse complement strand
AAACACCGTGGCCCGGCGTCGCCGAAGGCGCCGAGCCATCCTTGAAGCCTCCGGGCGCAGGATTTCTCGAACGTATCCGGGCTCGGCTCGGCGGCACTGTCTGGATCGCGCCGGGCGTCGACCTCACCGAGCCGACAGGCGAGATTTGGAACGCCGAGATTGAGTGATCGGCCCGTTCTCCTCGATACCCACGCCGCCCTGTGGCTCGCGAGGGGAGAGTTGGTCGCCGAAGCCGCGGCATTGCTCGACGATGCTGCGGCTCTGGAGGTCCCCGTCCTGATCTCGCCGATCACCGCATGGGAACTGGGAATGCTGGTTGCGCGCAGGCGCGTCGCCATTCCGTCGGCGCCTGTCTTATGGCTGAACGAGCTGATCGGCGCGGGCGCCTTATGGGCGCCCCTGACGCCCCAGGTGCTCGCTGACGCCTCGTTCCTCCCGGGCCAAATCCACCGCGACCCGGCCGACCGCATCCTGGCGGCCACCGCCCGGGCTTTCGGTTATCGCCTCATGACCCGCGACCGGGCGTTGCTCGCCTATGCCGAAGCGGGCCACCTGCAGGCCGTGGCCTGCTGATCAGAGCATCAGGTCGGCGCTGACCGGGGCGTGGTCGGAGGGGCGTTCCCAGGCGCGGACGTCGTCGTGGACGCGGGCGGCGACGGCGCCCAGGCGGTGGGCGGCGTCCTTCAGGCCCGGGGTGACCCACAGGTGGTCGAGCCTCAGGCCGCGATTGGAGGCGCGGAAATCGGCGGCGCGATAGCTCCACCAGGAGAACAGCTTCTCCGGCTCGGGCACGGCGGCGCGGACCAGGTCGATGAATCCGGCTGAGGCTCTGAGTTTTTCCATCGCCTCCACCTCGGCGGGCGTGTGGCTGACGATCCGCGACATGTACTTGTGGTTCCAGACGTCGTTCTCGCCCGGGGCGACGTTGAGATCGCCCGAGATCACCAGCGGCGCCTTGGGGTCGCGCGTGGCCATCTCGGCGGTCAGCTTCTCGTAGAAATCGAGCTTGTGGTCGAACTTGGGGTTCGCCTCGCGGTCCGGGGTGTCGCCGCCGGCCGGGATGTAGAAGTTGTGCACCTCGACGCCGGCTACAGTGGCGGAAACGCAGCGCGCGTGGCCCTCGCGGCAGACGTCCAGCGGCTTTGAATCCTCCAGCGGCAGGCGTGAGGCGATGGCCACGCCGTGCCAGCCTTTCTGGCCGCGGATCTTCACGTGCGGCAGGCCCATGTCGACGAAGGCGTTCAGGGGAAACTCGCCCTCGCGGCACTTGATCTCCTGCAGGCACAGCACGTCCGGCGCCTGCTCCTTCACGAAGCGGGCGACCTGCTCGGCGCGCAGGCGGACGGAATTGACGTTCCAGGTGCAGAGGCGGAGGCGCATGGGGCGACTATAGATGCCGGGCAGAAAAACGCCCGGCCAGCGTGAGCCGACCGGGCGTTAAAGGTGGTCTCTCATGCCGCCGCCGGGAGGGGATAGAGTCCGGCACGGGCAGCGTGGGACGTTAATCCCAACCGCTATGTGCTATTAATGCCACTCCAGGCGGAAAAGTCAAGTGCGGCGCATACGCAGGCTTGTCTGTAACAGTTTTGCTACAATGAGCCCGGCCGCGAGGGATCGTTGAGTTCGAACAGGCCTGGGTCCAGGCCGTGGGCGGTCTGCAGGTCCAGGATCCGCACCGTGGTGCGCGCGCCGCCGGCGTCGACCAGCGACCACTGCGTCAGGGCGACCGGATTGTCGGAAAAGCTCAGGGTGATCTGGCCGCGGGCGCCATGGCCGCTGCTGTGGGCGGTGATCGAAAAGCCGCCCGAGGAACGCTCCACCCGGGTCACCTGGAGCTTCTGGTCGAGCCGGACCCGCTTCTGCAGGAAGAGGGCGAGCGGGGTGGAGCTCAAGGCATAGCGATTGAAGGTCTTCAGCCGCCGGTCCAGGACCGCCACCGAACGGCCGTCGGCGACGACCAGCAGGGTGGGCGGATTCTGGTACTCGAAGCGGGCCTTGCCCGGACGGCTCAGATAGAGCTCGCCCTGGCTCACCGCGCCGCGCGCATCGGTCTGCACGAAACGTCCGCGCGCCTCGCTGAGGCCATCCAGATAGGCGGTGGCCCGATCGACCAGGGCCTGGTCGTCAGCCGACAGGGCGAGGGCGGCGGGCGGCTTCGAGGGTTGCGCGAAGGCGGGAACGGCGGCGAGGGTCAGGGCCGAGAGGCCGCAGGCGATGAGACGACGTCGAAGCATGGAATCCCTCGTACGGAGCCGGGACTGGCGTTCTCGACATGTGGGGGCTCGCGGCTGAACCGCGAGTGACAGACCAAGGCAAACGCCCGCGCCGCCGGGGGTTTCCCTACATTGGCGGCGGGCCGGCCAGAATATCGCGCTTGCCGGCATGGTTGGCCGGGCCGACCACGCCCTCCCGCTCCATCTTCTCCATCAAGGAGGCTGCGCGATTGTAGCCGATCTGCAGGCGGCGCTGGATGTAGCTGGTGGAGGCCTTGCGGTCGCGGGTGACGATGGCCACGGCATGGTCGTAAAGGTCGCCGCCGCCCTCGCTCATCACTTCGCCGCCGTCTTCGTCCTCGTCAGGGCTGGCGGTGACGTCCTCGAGGTATTGCGGTTCGCCCTGCTTGCGCAGGAAGGCGGCCACCGCCTCGACCTCGCCGTCGGAGACGAACGGGCCGTGCAGGCGGGTGATGCGCCCGCCCCCGGCCATGTAGAGCATGTCGCCCTGTCCCAGCAGCTGCTCGGCCCCCTGTTCGCCCAGGATGGTGCGGGCGTCGATCTTGGAGGTGACCTGGAAGCTGATCCGGGTCGGGAAATTGGCCTTGATGGTGCCGGTGATCACATCCACCGACGGCCGCTGGGTGGCCATGATCAGGTGGATGCCGGCGGCCCGGGCCATCTGGGCCAGACGCTGCACGGCGCCCTCGATGTCCTTGCCGGCGACCATCATCAGGTCGGCGACCTCGTCGATCACCACCACCAGATAGGGCATGGGCTCCGGATCGACCCGCTCGGTCTCGTAGATCGCCCGGCCGTTGTCGTCGAAGCCGGTCTGCACGGTGCGCTCGAAATGTTCGCCCTTGGCCGCCAGCTCCTTGGCCCGCTCGTTGTAGCCGGCGATGTTGCGAACCCCGATCTTGGACATCCGCCGATAGCGGTCCTCCATCTCGCGGACGGTCCACTTGAGGGCGACGATGGCCTTCTTCGGCTCGGTCACCACCGGGGTCAAAAGGTGCGGGATGCCGTCGTAGACCGACAGCTCCAGCATCTTGGGGTCGATCATGATCAGCCGGCACTGCTCGGGGCTCAGCCGGTAGAGGATCGACAGGATCATGGCGTTGACGCCCACCGATTTGCCCGAACCGGTGGTGCCGGCGATCAGCAGGTGCGGCATGCGGGCGAGGTCGGCGATATAGGGCTCGCCGCCGATGGTCTCGCCCAGCGCCAGCGGCAGGACGTGGGTCGAGCGCTCGTAGTCGGCCGCCGACAACAGGTCGCGCAGGGAGACGGTCTCGCGGCGGGCGTTGGGCAGTTCGATGCCGATGGCGTTGCGG
>DATCFQ010000677.1:0-7727 GCA_036509495.1 Caulobacteraceae bacterium | reverse complement strand
ACGTGATGAGCCAGGACGAAGGGGAACGGCCGCCCGCGCTCGGCCGACAGCCTCTGCAGCAGGTTCAGGGTGCTGAACACCGTCCACCAGTTGGGCTCGCCGTCCAGCACCACCAGGTCCGGGTGCTCGGCCAGCAGGATGCCCTTCAGCGGCAGCAGGCGCTGGTAGACGTGCTCCTGGGGATAGGCCTGCAGCCGCTCCTCCAGCCCTGCGGCGGGGCGCGGCTCGATGATGTCGGCGCGGCAGCCGCTGCGGCGGCAATAGTCGAGCAGCCGCGTGCTGGCTTCTCCGTCGCCGGCGCCGATCTGCATCACCCGGCCGGGCGCGAGGGTCTCGATCAAGGCCGCAATGTAGAGGGACCAGAGCGGCGTCAAGGCTCAGCTCACCGGCTCGGGGATGTGGTCGAGGCTCTCGTCATAGGCCGGGGCCGCCTCACCCACGCGCAGCACGAAGCCCGAGGGGCAGGATGAAAGCACATTGCGCTCCCAGGAGGTGTCCACCACCAGGCCGGGATCGCTCCGGACCAGGTCGCTGATCGCGCGCGCGCCTCTCAGGCGCGCATAGCCGATCCACGGCTGGCCACGCGCGGTCCTCAGGGCCACCAGATAGCAGCGGTGAGCGACGAATTGGGCATAGTCGGCGAGGTTCTGGGCGGTCAGCTTGGGCGAGCCGTCCACGGCGAACAGCACCAGGGTGGATTCCGCGGTTCCCAGCGCATGGCCGATCCGTTTCAGCGTCTTGGGCGAGTTCACCTCGCCGATCACCGGCCGCACCCTGGCCCGGAGCCCCTCGGGCTCGCCGGACGCCTCCGACGCCCAGATGAAGGTAGGCGAGGGGATCTCGAGCAGCTTCAGGATCGAGTCCGCGAACACCGCCAGCCCCGGCTCGGCGCCCGCGAAGACCAGGTGCGTCGGCCGGGTGCGGGTCATGATCTCCTGCAGCGCCACCAGATCGGCCGGATAGAGGTCGATCGGCTGCCCCAGCCAGTGGGTGCGGCGGTCCAGACTGGCCTCGGCGTAGGCCGAGATCAGGTACTGGCGCATGCCGGGCTCGAAGTGCTCGTCGAACGAGATCGGCCGGATGTCGTCGGTCAGGCGCACGCCGCGGGGGAAGCTGGGCCGGCGCTCGAGCTTCAGGGCCGTGCCGGTGGCGAACCCGCCGCGGAAGGTCAGGTTGGACATGTCCGCGCTCCGGAAGCCCTCGCCCTTCACCTCCTGGTACTTGATCATATAGTCGCGAACGCGCCGGTCCTTCTCGTCGTCGCTGACGTTGGTGGTGGTGCCGTCGTGGAATTGGTGGAACGAGGCCTCCCCCAGCAGGGCGATCGGCGGTCCCTCGGCGGCGTCGATGGCGCGGGCGAAGATGTCGAGGTTGGCCAGACCCGCGCCCGGCTCGTCGAAGCCCTCGTCGAAGCCGCCGATCCGCTGGTGGAGCGCCGCCGACAGGAACAGGCAATTGCTCTCGGCCATGCCGCGGAACCAGGCGTTCTGGGTGCTGCTCATCGGCACGCCGATGCGGAACAGGTCGTAGCCGTCCTTGGGCCACCCGATGCCCTCGAAAAGCTTGTCTTCCAGCTCGCGGGTGTAGCCGGAGACCGAAAGCCAACGCTGGTCGCCGCCGACGAACCAGGGCCTGAGCGCCACCACCCCGTCCGGATGCTCGGCGAAGGACTCCATGGCCAGGCGCAAGGCGCCCGGCGTCAGCACGTGGGCGCCGTCGATCATCACCGCCAGGAAGCGGCCCTTGGCCTGGCGCGCCACCGCATTCATCGGCCCGACGGGGGAGGGATGGGGCGCCTCGGGGCGGACCAGTCTGAACTCCGGTCCGAAGCTCTCGATGAAGGCCTCATCGAGCGGCGGATTGGAGCCGTTGTCGAGGCACAGCACCTCGTACTGAAGCTCGCCTATGCCCCGCTGATAGGCGCGGGTAAGGGCGGTCAGCGTCCGCGCCGCCTCGCGGCGCATGTTGTAGAAGTTGACGATGACCGAAAGGTCCAAGCGCGCCCCCGCCGCTGAGCTAGGGTCCTGTGTAGGGTATCAGGGCTGGCGCGATCAATCGGGGCGTCAGCCCTCTGCCTTCAGATGAGATTGAAGGTTCGCCCCTGCATCCAGCAGAGGCCATCCAGATCCAGCCGTTGGGCGGCGGCCTCGGCGGTCCCTTTTCGAATGAGGGCGAGCCCCGGACAAACCGTGATCACTTCGATCAGTTCTGGATGACCGGCGCAAATCATCATCAGTTGGAAGATCAGGTTGCTGAGCGCCGGCTGGTCCCGCCAAAGCATGAAGCCTCGCATGTGGGCCCAACTCCAGTCCTCGATCACGTAGAGGCCGCCGGGCCTCAGCCTGGGGAACAGAATCTCGAAGGAGTTCCTCGTCTGCTCATAGGCGTGCGAAGCGTCGTCGATGACGAGATCCAACGGGCCGTCCATCTCGCGGGCCAGGACCTCGCCCAGCGCCGTCTCGTCGTCCTGGGACGTGCGATAGAGGGGTGCGATGCGCGCGCCCCGAGGGTTTTCGGCGCGAAACCGCTCCAGCTCCTTGGCCGGCTTGCCGATGTCGATGGCCACCAGCTTTTCGGGCTCCAGCAGCAGGGCGAAGAGCGCCGTGGAGCCACCCCTGCGGATACCGAGCTCGATCATGTTGCGAACCTGAAGGCCGGCCAGCGCCTCGCCGTAGGACACCAGGCTCGCCCGCGACTTCATCACCGGTAGGGCTTCGGCGCCCTCGTAGAAGTCGTAGAGGTCCTCGAGCGCGAACTGGACGCCATCCAGGCGGAAGAACCGCCCAGGGCCCCATTCGATCATCGCCAGCCGCTCCAGAATTGGTCTGGACATCGCCACCCCGCTGGGGTGAGGCTGGCGCGTCGGCCGCGCGTGGGTCAAGTCCGATGCAGAACTCGTCCGGCCCCGCTTGAAATCGCGGTCGGTTTTGGGCGTGTCGCCATTGACGGCTGGTATTTCATACCTATAACAAGCGCCTTCCGCGAATGGGCGCGAAAGGCGTAATGGCTCCATCCGTATCTTTTCGGAGGGAGGGCTAGGCCGCTTTTTCGCGCTTTTGCGCGTGTCAGGAGATTAAAAAGACGTGGCCCGTATCGCAGGCGTCAACATTCCTACCAACAAGCGCGTGGTGATCGCGCTGCAGTACATTCACGGCATCGGCTCGGCCAAGGCGCGGGAGATCGTCGACAAAGTGGGCATCGAAGACGCCCGCCGCGTGAACCAGCTCTCCGACGCCGAGGTTCTGCAGATCCGCGAGGCGATCGACCACGACTTCGTCGTCGAGGGCGACCTCCGCCGCGAGACCGCCGTCAACATCAAGCGGTTGATGGATCTCGCCGCCTATCGGGGCCTGCGCCACCGCAAGGGCCTTCCGGTCCGGGGCCAGCGCACCCACACCAACGCCCGGACGCGCAAGGGCCCGGCCAAGCCGATCGCCGGCAAGAAGAAGTAAGAGCTTAAGGACCCGCCCAGATGGCGAAAGAGCCGACGCGCGTCAAAAGACGCGAACGCAAGAACATCACCTCGGGCGTGGCGCACGTGAACGCCTCGTTCAACAACACCATGGTGACCATCACCGACGCCCAGGGCAACACCATCGCCTGGTCGAGCGCCGGCACGATGGGCTTCAAGGGCTCTCGCAAATCCACGCCCTACGCCGCCCAGATGGCGGCCGAGGACGCCGGCCGCAAAGCCATGGAGCACGGCGTCAAGACGTTGGAGGTCAATGTGGCCGGTCCGGGTTCGGGCCGCGAGTCCGCCCTGCGCGCCTTGCAGTCGGTGGGCTTCACCATCACCACCATTCGGGATGTGACCCCGATTCCGCATAACGGCTGCCGGCCGCCGAAGCGTCGGCGCGTCTGAGAGCTTTATGTCCTATTCCCCTTTGTCGGCCGAGTTTTCCGCGCCGGCCAGCCCCGTTCGAGGGACCGAATCCGTGATCGAAAGAAACTGGAATGAGCTCATCCGTCCTGAGAAGCCTCTGATCGAGACGGGCAACGACAGCGAACGTCGGGCCCGCATGGTCGCCGAACCGCTGGAGCGCGGCTTCGGCGTGACCCTCGGCAATGCGCTTCGCCGGGTGCTGCTGTCCTCGCTGCAAGGCGCGGCGGTGACCTCGGTGCAGATCGATGGCGTCGTCCACGAGTTCTCGTCGATGGAAGGCGTCCGCGAAGACGTCGTCGACATCGTGCTCAACATCAAGCAGCTCGCCCTTCGCATGCACGCCGAAGGCCCCAAGCGCATGACCCTGCGCGCCACCGGCCCCGGCCCGGTGACCGCCGGCCAGATCGACGCCCCCTCCGACATCGAGATCCTCAACAAGGATCACGTGCTCTGCACCCTCGACGACGGCGCCACCACCCGCATGGAGTTCACCGTCCAGACCGGCAAGGGCTATGTCCCGGCCGAGCGCAACCGGCCCGAGGACGCGCCGATCGGCCTGATCGCCGTCGATGCGCTCTACAGCCCGGTGAAGAAGGTGGCCTACCGGGTCGAGCCGACCCGCCAGGGCCAGTCGCTCGACTACGACCGGCTGGTGATGGAAGTGGAGACCAATGGCGCGGTGTCGCCGGTGGACGCGGTGGCCTACGCCGCCCGCATCCTCCAGGACCAGCTGCAGATCTTCATCACCTTCGAAGAGCCGAAGAAGAAGGTCGAGGGCGAGGCCAAGCCGGAGCTGCCGTTCAACCCGGCCCTGCTGAAGAAGGTCGACGAGCTCGAGCTGTCGGTCCGTTCGGCCAACTGCCTGAAGAACGACAACATCGTCTACATCGGCGACCTGATCCAGAAGACCGAGGCGGAGATGCTCCGCACCCCGAACTTCGGGCGCAAGTCGCTGAACGAAATCAAGGAAGTGCTGGCTGGAATGAGCTTGCACCTCGGCATGGACGTGCCCAACTGGCCGCCCGAAAACATCGAAGACCTGGCCAAGAAGTTCGAAGACCAGATCTGAGGAACGAAGTTCACTCATCCCCGCGCAAGCGGGGATCCATAGGGTTGCGCAGGCCGATCGTCGGCGTTCGCTGGATGGGTCCCCGCCTTCGCGGGAATGAGCGGTAAGAATTGGAGAGACCGCCATGCGCCACGGTGTTGCGCACAGAAAGCTCGGACGCACTTCCGCCCATCGCACGGCCATGTTCGCCAATATGGCGGCGAGCCTGATCAAGCATGAGCAGATCACCACCACCCTGCCCAAGGCCAAGGAGCTTCGGCCCTTCGTCGAGAAGCTGGTGACCCTGGCCAAGCGCGGCGACCTGCACGCCCGCCGCATCGCCATCAGCCGCGTTCGCGACGTGACCCAGGTGCGCAAGCTGTTCGATACCCTGGGCCCCCGCTACAAGGGCCGGGAGGGCGGCTACATCCGCGTGCTCAAGGCCGGCTTCCGCTATGGCGACAACGCCGCGGTCGCGATTATCGAGTTCGTCGATCGCGATGTGGACGCCAAGGGCCTGGACTCCGGTCCGGTCATGGAAGCCGCGGTCGAATAGACCCCCGCCACAGAGACCCGAAGATCGAGGCGGCCGGCGCTCCCGGCCGCCTTTTTCGTCTGGGCTGCGCCTCAGGCGGGCGCTTCGAAGCGATACAGGCCGACTTGGCGGTCCTTTTCGTCCGCGCGCCGCTCGATTGACATAGTTGCGGATTGGGTTAAATATTGAGAGAGAATTAAACGGGATGGCGGCGATGGTGAACACGACCGGGACCACTCTGGAGCTGCACTACCGGGATCCCGAAGCCGCCCTGCGTTGGCTCGAGGCGGTGTTCGGGCTGGAGACCGAGATGATGGTGTCCGACCCCGAGGGCAAGCTGGCTTTCGCCCGGGTGCAGGGGCCGGTCGGGATCGTCGCCGAAGCGCCGGGTCGCCCCAGTCCCGCCTCGCTCGGCGGCGCCAGCACCCAGACGGTCGACGTGACCCTCAGCGACGACCTGGACGCTCATTACCGCCGCGCGCTCCAGGCCGGCGCGCGCATCGTGATCGAGCCCCGGCAGGAATTCTACGGCGCGACCAACTATGTCGCCGCTGACCTCGAGGGCCACCTCTGGTGCTTCAGCCAGCGCGTGTCGGAGGGCGGACCGCCGCCCGACGGCTGGAGCGTCCGGTTTCCCGCTCGCGAAAAGGCGGCCCGATGACCCTGATCGATCTGGAACAGGTGTTCCTGGCTCTGAGCCCGGACGGCCACATCTGGACCTTCGCCATGACGGTCGAAACCCTGACGCCGGCGCAGTGGGACAAGGCCTCGGGCCTCACCACCCGCACGCGGCTCTGACGGCGAGCGGAGGCCTGCCTTGGATCTTCCCCCGATCTCGCCGCTGCTGTTCTACCGCGACCCGACTGGCGCATTGGACTTCCTGGAGCGCGCCTTCGGTTTCGAAACGCGGCTGATCGTCCAGGTCGAAGGCGGCGGCGTGATGCATTCCGAGAGCGTCTTCCAGGACCATGTGGTGATCGTCGTGGGGCCGCCCAGCCATTCGGGGGCTTCGCCCCTCGACCTGGACGGCCGTCAGACGGGCCATGTGCACGTGCAGCTCTCGGACGGGATCGATGCGCTATGCGAGCGGGCGCGAGCCACGGGGGCCAGGATCCAGCGCGAGCCGGCGGACCAGCCCTACGGCGATCGCGTCTTCACCTGCCTCGATCCGGAGGGACACAGCTGGTCGTTCGGCCAGACGATGCAAGCTGGGGCGCGGCCATGACCGGCGACGACTTCCGTCGCCTGGCGCTTGGCCTGCCAGGGGCGGTCGAGCAGGGGCATATGGGCCATCCGGATTTCCGCGTCGGCGGCAAGATCTTCGCCGGGCTCGATCACTCGGGCGCGCGGGCGACCGTGAAGCTGGCGCCCGACCAGCAGGACGTCCTGATCTCGGCCGAGCCGGCCATGTTCACGCCTTGCGCCGGGGCCTGGGGGGTCCGCGGCTGGACCTATCTGATCCTCTCCTCCGCCGACGAGCGGACCGCCACGAGCGCCCTCCTCATGGCCTGGCGCAACACCGCGCCCGCGAAGATGCGGCCGCTGCTTCAGGGGGTCGGCGCATGAGCGGGCCGACCGTCATGGTCTCGAGCTGGGCAGGCGGCCTCGCCGTCTTCCGGGGCGGGTCTCTCTGCGGCTCGCAGAATCAGGGAAGGTCGTGGTCCTTGTGGGCCAAGGGGCTGCCGGCGCCGAGCGGGGTTCTGATATGTTGAAGACGACAGCCAGCTCGGTGAGGCTCATCGACCGCACCTTCGCGGCCCTGGCCGATCCGCATCGGCGCCAGGTGGTCGAGCTGCTGCGCGAGCGTCCGCGCCGGGCCGGAGAGCTGGCCGAGGCGGTCGGGCTGTCGGCCCCCGCCATGAGCCGGCACCTCAAGACCCTGCGCGAGAGCCGCATCGTCGAGGAGACCCCGGCGGAATTCGACACCCGCGTCCGCATCTATCGTCTGAGGCCCCAACCCATGGCCCATCTGAAAGCCTGGCTCGAAGAGACCGAGCGGCTCTGGAGCGAGCAGCTGTCCGCCTTCAAGGCGCATCTGGAGAAGGGGGAGGGGTGAGCTCCCGGGTGGTGGTCGCCCTTCGCGTGAAGACCACGCCCGAGCGGGCGTTCGAGGCCTTCACCCAGGAGATCGCCCTCTGGTGGCGACCCAATCCGCTGTTCCAGTTCACCCCCCGCAGCCCGGGCGTCCTGGCTTTCGAGCCAGGCGTCGGCGGCCGCTTCACCGAGACCCTGCCGAACGGCAAGGTGTTCGAGATCGGCCG
>DATCFQ010000676.1:0-4412 GCA_036509495.1 Caulobacteraceae bacterium | reverse complement strand
CACGCTGACATTCGCGGCGCCAGGATCGTCAAGCTTCAGCTACATTACCCAGGAAGGTCACTATTCGTGCGTCAACGGCTGGGTCAATATCTGGGGCCACTTGGTTTACACGGCGACGTTAGGAACTGCTTCCGGGGCGTTGATCTGGAACAATCCGCCGTACTCTCTGGCCAGCACCAATGATAACAGCGCCATGGTGGTGCAGTTCGGTGGAACGTGGTCCGCGTTGAGTAGCTATTATGTCATGATCCCCAGCAGCACGTCGGCCTTCAAGTTCGTGCAGTTCAACGGGTCCGGCGGCGCAAGTTCGGTGACCGCCACGAATGTCACCAGCGGCAGCAGCGAAGTCATCGTGTTCGCCGCAAGCTACGAGGTCAACGGGGACGCCTGCTGATGCCGGCCGCCGCCACAGCCGAGAGCGTCAGCTTCGCCGGCGGTGTCGCGTATCTCGTCTACGCCGCCGACGAGCGGGCAACGATCCCGCCTGGCGCTTCGCCTATTGCGGCCGAGGGCGCCGCTCCGGCTAAGACTTACGCCCACGGCTCGCCGCGATGCAGGAGTTGGAAGGCTGGGGCATCGCCCTTATGGCGAACGAGGAAGCTCTGGCGGCTCAGGCCAACGCCGCTCGGACCGTGTTGGCCGTGCAGGCGCTGGACCCTACCCAAGGCTAGCCTCAATAGCACTGCTCAGTCCCTGACGTACCAATCATCCCAGAGGCTGAGTTCTGTCCATTGGCGCCTGAAGCCGCGATCGGCCAAGAGCGAGTGCATCCCATCTCGGTTCGGGCCGTAGTTGTGCTCGACGCTGATGGCGCGCACGTCCCAGCGGTCGAAATCGAAGGCCGACAGAATCTCCAACTCCGAACCTTCGGTATCGATCGACATGTAGTCAATCACCCGCGGAGCTTCGTGCTCAGCAAGCAGATCGTTCAGAGCGATGGTCTCGACCTCGAATGTGGGGCCGCCCTTGCGACGCATTTCCTCCGACTCATGCTCCATCAGCCCTGAATACTCCGGGTTCTTGGTCCCGAGGAACTCCAGGCGCTCGCCGGACCGCGAATAGACGCACTTGTGCGACACGGTGCAGGAACGGGCGGCGGCGAGGGAGTCGAAGAAAACCGGGTTGGGCTCTGCGAGGATGCCTTGCCATCCCATCCGCTTTTCCATCAGCCACGTATTGCTCAGGTCTACGCCGTTCGCGGCTCCGAACTCGACGAAGAAGCCGCCCTTCTTCTGGCCAGAAGCCCAGAGTGCCCACAGGTCCTGATAGATCTGGCCCTTCGCCTCAGCCGCCATCGAAATGATGAAACCGAGGAGTTGGGCCGGATCATCCCGATCATAGGCCGCTCCGCGCAGACGGTCAGCGAACTGAAGGAAGCGCTTAGCCGGCTTGGGATTGCCTGCGGTGAGTATCAGCAGCGCGTCGGACAGGGTGTCGACCATGAACAATCCTTGGACCACGGCACCAGACCCTACGCCTAGACCAAACTCAGGAAAATCCTGAGCGACCCAGGCTCGGCAGTGGGCGGGCCCCATGGCCCGAACCACCTTTGTGATGAGAGAGGGCGAGCTGATCGAGAAGGCCCCCACCGCGACCGGCGCTCCGCCCGTATCGGGCTGTTCCAGTCCTGACGAGCCTCATCGGGGCGCCCGCTACGCCTCCGCCAGTTCCGGGCCGTCACGGTAAATCGAACCCTGCCAATTCACCCAATGCCGAGGCGTGTCCTTGTAGGCGGCCCGCTCGAAGGTCAGCCAGCGTTCGGCTGCCAGCAGGTGGAGCAGGGTCATGGCCCGGAACGAGGCCACCAGCTCGGGGGTGACCTCGATCAGGTCGCGGGCGAGGGCCAGCACGTCCGGCGCATCCCAGCCGCGGGCCAGCGGATTCTCCGGAGCGCCGGCCGACTGCTCCGGCGCCAGCAGGGCCCACAGGGCGTTGATGAGCGCCGGCCCGGTGGCGTCGAAGGGGGAGTCGAACCGCCTCGCTTCGATGTTGGCGGTCGCCAGGTCCAGACAGGCCCCGATGAAGGGGTTCCCCGCCTCGCGAGACACGATGAAGCCGTTGGTGATGCGGTTGTCGAACACCAGCATCATCGAATGGGGGAGGCGTTTGACCAGGGTCCAGAGCCGCTCGTGGGGCTGGAAGTCCGCGTCCATATAGATCCCGCCGTGAACCCACAGGGCGGCGAGGCGGAAATAGTCCGCCTGCATGGCCGGCACGGCGCAGGCGTCGAATGCCCGCTGTTCCCGTTTGCCGAGACGATTGCGGATGAACCGGCTCGCCGACTCGCGGTCGAAGAACCGGTGCTCGAGCCAGGGATTGTCGGTCCTGAACCCCTCGATCCACCCGGCCACGTCCTGCGGGGGCTGGCCGGTGTCCCAGTACTGAAAGAGCTTCATCGCGGATCAACTGCTGTTTGTGGCATGGGCGCTTAGCGGCGCTGGACGCGGGCGAGCTGACAGATCGTCGGTTCGCCCATCCCGGCGCCCCCGACGAAATCCTTCAGCACCCTGAGTTTCAGCCCGTTGCGGCGAGACAGGTCCAGGACCGACTGCGAGGAGCGGCGATAGTGGGCGACGTCGGAGACGAAAAAGCCGCGGCCGTAGTCGGGGTGACCCTCGATCAGCGGCTCATGGGTCAGGAGCATCTGGCCTGCAGGGCGCAGGAGCTGGCCCGCCCGCTGGAAAACGGTTGCGAAGTCGCGCACGAACTGAAGCGCGCCGACGCAGACGATCAGGTCGTAACGCTTGCTCGCCTTGATCCGCCGATGGAGGGGGCTCCCGATAGATCGACCTTGCCAGTTGGTCCAATGCGTCGCCGTCGCCTTGTACGCCGGCGCCACGGTTCCGATCCAGCTCTCCGCGGCCAGGGTGTGGCGCAGGGTCATGGACCGTACCGAGGCGATGAGCGACGGCGCCACCTCGACGATCGCACCGGCCGCCTCCGGGTAGGTTCCGATTTTCAGGCGGCTCGTCTCCAAGGTGGCCAGCCATTCGGGGTGGACCAGGGCCTCCCAGTACTGCAAGGGCCTCATCGGGCGAGCTTGACCGCGGGGAAAATTCGTCGACTCCGTCGCCGCGCTTCCGTCGCGGCGGTGGGAAATCTAAGCTGGGCCGGAGGCGGCGCTCGGCCGGCCCCAGGAAATGCGAGCCGCCGCGGCGATGACCCTCAATCCTCTGCAAGACCGGCTGGCGACGGCCGATTGGCGCTCGCCGACGCATTTCACCCTGGCGGGGGTGGAGTTCGGCCTGGTCGACCTCGGCGAACCGCGTCCCAAGCCGCCGGCCCTGACGCTGAAGAAGCCGGCCGTCTTTCTGAAGATCTATGCCGAGGTGATCGGCTCCGATCCGGTGCGCCGGGTGCTGGAGCTGGGGCTGAACCACGGCGGCTCGGCGGCCTTCTTCGCGGCGCTGCTGCAGCCGGAAAAACTGCTCAGCATCGACATCTCCGAGCCGGTGGAACGCTTCGAGATCTTCCGCGCCCTGCATCCGCTGGGGCAGCGCATCGCCACCCGCTACCAGACCTCGCAGGATGACGAGGCGGCGCTGCACGCGATCCTCGCCGAGGAATTCGACGGCCCGCCGGACCTGGTGCTCGACGACGCCTCGCACAGCTATGCCCCGAGCCGCGCCTCGTTCGAGATCCTGTTCCCGCGGCTGGCGCCCCACGGCTGGTACGTGATCGAGGACTGGCAGTGGGCGCATGCGCCCGGGTTCAACGAGCGGCGGGACGAGCCGGCGCTGAGCAATCTGGTGTTCCAGATCATGATGGTCTGCGCCGGACGGCCGGACCTGGTGGCCAGGATCGAGTTGTTCCAGGGCCTCGCCTTCGTCCGCAAGGGCGAGGCGCCGGCGTCGGATGAGCGGCTCGATCTGGATCGGCTGTGCTGGATGCAAGGACGCGAGTTCAGGCTGCTGTGAGCCAGGCTTAGCCCCGCTCTAACCGCCGCCCGGAGGACCTAGGCTTCTCCCATGACGCGCACCACCTACGTCCTTCGCGGCGGCGAGCTGATCGACAAACGATCGGCTCTTCCGTTGCATGCCGGCGCCGCGGCGCCGATGATCCGGGCCGACGGGATGGCGCCGGTCCGCTCCATGGCCGACGGCCGGGTCTACGAGTCCCGCTCGGGTTACTATGCCAGCGTCCGCGCCGCCGGCTGCGAGATCGTCGGCGACGAGCGCGCGCCCTTCGAGCGGCGCCCGGCGTTCGAGCCCGGCCGCGCGGGCGCGGACATCAAGACCGCCATCGAACAGCTGAGGTCCCGATAATCTCCCAGCTGCGATAGCCAGAAAGCGGACTGGGCAGACTACCGATGAGGGTGGGAAGCCGACTCGGAAATAGACGCAACGACGGCATCTGCTAGAAGAGATATCCGCTACCTGAACCTGAAGCAGGGACGTGGACGTCAATTCTGA
>DATCFQ010000675.1:0-4650 GCA_036509495.1 Caulobacteraceae bacterium | reverse complement strand
GCCCCAGAGCAGGGCGTGGTTGTAGGGCAGGCCGGCGGAGAACCGCTTCAGGTTCTCGACGAACCGGCTCTTCTGCGACTCCACCCCGACCAGCAGGTCGAGCGCCAGGCCGTAGTCGGGCGCGGCATGGAAGCCGCCCGTCTTCGGCTCGTAGCGGTAAAGCCGGGCGGCGGCGAAATCGGGTTCGGCGGGCGGCGCCGGCGCCAGGCGTTCCAGCGCTTCGGCGATGCGGAAAAACAGGGGGTCGGGCGGCTCGCTCATGCCCCGCTTCGTATCGGCAGGGCGGTCGCATTGCAAAAGCCTGCGTTCGCACATAGCTTCCGCGCCACTTTAGACAGAGCCTTTGGAGCGCCCATGTTCTTCGCCACCCCGGCCATGGCCCAGACGACGACGGCGGCCGGCGCGTCCGGCGGCGGACTAGCAGCGGTGATCCAGTTCGCGCCGATCATCGGCCTGATGGTGCTGTTCTACTTCCTGATGATCCGCCCCCAGCAGCGGCGGATGAAGCAGCACCAGCAGATGGTCTCCGCGGTGAAGCGCGGCGACACGGTGGTGCTGAACTCCGGCGTCATCGGCAAGGTGAGCAAGGTCGACGACGCCGAGGTCTCCGTCGAGATCTCCCAGGGCGTCAACGTCAAGGTGGTCAAGTCGATGATCTCGGACGTGCGCACGCGCGGCGAGCCGGTCCCGGCCAACGACCCCAAGTCCTGATCTTCAGGCCGCCCGCCGATGATCCGACTGCCCAAATGGAAGGTGATCGTCTGCCTCGCCGCACTCGTGTTCGGCGTGCTGTTCACCTTGCCCAATCTGCTGCCGCCCAAGGCGCTGGCGGCGCTTCCGGCCTGGCTGCCGCATAACCGCATCAATCTCGGCCTCGACCTGCAGGGCGGGTCCTACCTGCTCTATGAGGTCGATACCGCGCAGCTGAAGACCGAGAAGCTGACCAACCTCACCGAGGACGTCCGCAACACCCTGCAGCAGAAGCAGATCGCCTCGACCCCGCCGGCGCTGGTGGGCGGCGCGGTCGATGTGCGGATCACCGATCCGACCCAGGTCGAGGAGGCGCTCAAGGAATTCCAGAACCTGGGCGAGGCGTTGCCGAACGGCGGGCGCGACGTGACCGTCACCGCCGCGGCCGACCAGCACATTCGCCTGTCGATCTCGGACGTGGCGATGCAGCAGGAGTCGGTCCAGGCCGTCGCCCAGAACATCGAGATCATTCGCCGCCGCGTCGACTCCATGGGCACCAAGGAGGCCTCGATCGCGCGCCAGGGCAACGCCCGCATCGTCATCGAGGCGCCGGGCGAGAGCGATCCGGAGAAGCTGAAGAGCGTCATCGGCCAGACCGCTCACCTGACCTTCCAGATGGTCGACGACAGCGTCACCCCCGACGACATCGCCGCGGGCCGCATCCCGCCCGGGTCGATCCTGCTGCCGAGCGAAGAGGCCTATGACAAGGGCGGCGTGGTGGTGAAGCGACGTTCGGTGGTCGACGGCCAGAATCTGGTCAGCGCCAGCCCGGGCTTCGACCAGAACGGCCGCCCGGCGATCGAATTCCGCTTCAATGGCCAGGGCGCTCGCCGCTGGGCCGAGGCGACCACCCAGGCCGTCGGCAAGCGCTTCGCCATCGTGCTCGACAACAAGGTGATCACCGCCCCCAACATCGAGGAGCCGATCACCGGCGGCTCGGGCCAGATCACCGGCAGCTTCACCCAGGAGTATGCGACCAACCTCTCGCTGCTGCTGCGCTCGGGCGCCCTGCCGGCGCCGATGAAGGTGGTCGAGCAGAACACCGTGGGGGCCGAGCTGGGAGCCGACGCGATCCGCGCCGGCGCGGTCTCGCTGGCCATCGGCACCGTGGCCATCTTCTTCTTCATCATCTTCGCCTACGGCCTGTTCGGGGTGTTCGCCGCCTGCGCCCTGGTGATGAACGGCCTTCTGATGGCGGCGACCCTGTCGCTCACCCAGGCGACCCTGACCCTGCCGGGCATCGCCGGCATGGTGCTGACCCTCGCCGTCGCCATCGACGCCAATGTGCTGATCTACGAGCGGATGCGGGACGAGGCGCGTTCGGGCCGCTCGGTGGTGGCCTCGGTCGACCACGGCTATTCGCTGGCCTATCCGTCGATCGCCGACGCCAACCTGACCAGCCTGATCTCCGCCGTCATCATGATGGAGATCGGCTCCGGCCCGGTGAAGGGCTTCGCCTGGACCCTGACGATCGGCGTGATCTGCTCGGTGTTCACCGCCATACTGGTCACCCAGGTGCTGATCGGCTGGTGGTTCCGCGTGGTCCGCCCCAAAAAGCTTCCGATTTGAGATCCCCATGCGCTGGCCGCTGATCCGCTATCTGCCGAGCAACACGCACGTCGACTTCGTGCGGCTGGCGCCGTTCGCCGCGGCGCTGTCGGCGCTCGCCATCCTGGCCTCCTGCGGCTCCTTCTTCACCGTGGGCCTGAACCTCGGCATCGACTTCGCCGGCGGCACCGAGATCCAGGTGACCACGCCCGGTCCCGTGCCGCTCGGCGCCCTGCGCCAGACGCTGGAGAAGCTCGGCGAGGCCGACCCGCAGGTGCAGCTGTTCGGCAACGCCAATTCGGCCATGGTCCGCTTCAAGCCGGCGGCCAACCAGGACTCCGACGCCGCCGTCTCCAAGGTGAGAGGGGCCATCTCCAAGGAGTATCCGGGCGTCCAGTTCAAGCGGGCGTCGACGATCTCGGCCAAGGTCTCGGGCGAGCTGTTCCGCTCGGGCTTCATCGCCCTCGGCATCGCCGTGCTCTTGATGCTGGCCTACATCTGGTTCCGCTTTCAGCTGCAGTTCGGCCTCGGCGCGGTGATCGCCCTGGCCCACGACGTGTTCCTGACCATCGGGATCCTGTCGGTGATGCAGATCGAGTTCTCGGTCAGCTCCATCGCCGCGCTGCTGACCGTGATCGGCTATTCGATGAACGAGAAGGTCATCACCTTCGACCGGCTGCGGGAGAACCTGCGCAAGTACAAGAAGACGCCGCTGCGCGAGGTGATCAACCTGTCGGAAAACGAGCGGCTGTCGCGGACCCTGATCACCGGGGCCAGCGCGCTCCTGGCCCTCAGCGGCACCCTGACGATGGGCGGCCCGGCGCTGTTCCCGCTGGTCTTCACCATGGCCTTCGGCATCGTCATCGGCACCTATTCGTCGGTCTATGTGGCCCTGCCGGTGATCCTGCTGTGGGGCGTCAACCGTGGCGACGACGTCGAGATCATCAAGCCCCAGGGCGCTCGGCCCTAGGGCGCTGGCAAGGGGCCCATCGCGCCGGCGGCGCCGTTAATTCTATCTTGCAGTGAGGCTTCAGCCGTCGCACCCTGCGGCATCGTGTCTCGGTCGAGTCCTTACGGCCGGACGCATGGGAACAAGGGGCTCGTGACATGGCGGCGCTGCTGCAGAACTTCCGCAACACTATGATCGTCAGCGTGCTTTTGGCGATCGTTATGCTTTGGGCTTTCGCGACGTACAGCCCCCACCACTACGACGCGTCGTTCTGGCAGGCGGTGGTCCGCTGGGCCCACGTGTTCTTCGGGATACTGTGGATCGGGCTGCTCTACTACTTCAACTTCGTGGCGGCGCGGAAAACGCCGGAGATCCCGGCCGAACTCAGGCCCGCGCTCTCCAAGTACATCACTCCTGAGGCGCTGTTCTGGTTTCGCTGGTCGGCGCTTTGTACCGTTTTGGCGGGCCTGCTGCTGGCCGGCCTGCGCGGTTACAGCCTATCGGCGCTGACCTTCGGCCTTGTCGGAACCGAGCCGGGATCCCGGGCTCAATATGCTCTGATGGGCATCGGCATGTGGCTGGCGATCATCATGTTCCTGAACGTCTGGGGCATCATCTGGCCGAAACAGAAGATCGTGCTGGGGATCAAGGAAGCGGACGCCGACGCCAAGGCCAAGGCCGCACGGATCGCCGGTCTGGCCAGCCGGGTGAACACCTTGCTGTCGCTGCCGATGCTGACCTCGATGGCGATGTACCAGACGCTGTTCGGCTGACGGCATCAGGACTTTAGGCTGAAGCGATTTCTGGTGCCGTTTTTCTTGACCGGCGTCGTTCACGCATAACAGGGGGGCATGATGGACCGGCTTTTTTCCTTCAAACACCTTATGGGGGAACAGCTCCTCAAGGTTGCATACTTTCTTGGCATGGCCGCAATTGCTTTGGCGACTGTGATCGCAGTGTTGGGAGCGATCAGATTGGGTGCCTTGGCGTCTGGAGGTTCTTCATTGGCCGTCCTGTTGCCGATTCTTATGGGGGCAGGAGGACTAGTGATATGGCGCTTGCTATGTGAGTTGTGGCTAATCGCTTTTTTGATCTACGCCCGCCTCGGCCATATCAGCGATCGACTTGGAACCAATACGGCGGCTGCCTTAATGTCACGGTCGCCAATGCAGCCGGACATTGGTTCAACTGACCCCCTAACCGTAGGGGCATCTGACGCAATTATAGCGCCGATCAATCTGGGCAGCTGATCGATTTGCTGCGCAGGACTCCTTAGTCCGTGCCTCGTGGGAGGGTCCGCCGTCGCTGGCGGGCCTTTCTCGTTCGGGGGCCATTGCCCAATAGCGGTGCAGGCGCTAGCGCCGGCCGATGAGCGACGACGAAGACCTGGACGCCCTGGTCCG
>DATCFQ010000674.1:0-11479 GCA_036509495.1 Caulobacteraceae bacterium | reverse complement strand
GGTGCAGGGCCGAGCCGCCATTGGCCAGCGACCAGCCGCCGAGCCAGGCCGCCTCCAGCGCGGCGGTGCGGGCCGCCTCGTCCTCCGGCGCGATGACGATGCGCGGCAGGGCGTGGGCCATCAGCCGTACGGCCTCCTCCGCCACCGACAGCAGCAGCGGATTGGCGTGCTCGGCATAGAGCGCCTCGACCCCGTGGGCCATGGCGTTGAAGCCGCTGACGATGCTGACCGGAACCGGCAGGGAAAGGCTGAGCTCGACGTCGTAGATCACCGTCTCGGGCAGCACCTTGGGCGAGCGCTGGGTGGTCTTCTTGCCCGCTTCGGTCTGACCGAGCACCGGGGTGAGTTCGGAGCCGGCATAGGTGGTGGGGACCACGATCTGGGGGAAGTCGGTGCGCAGGGCGATGGCCTTGCCGAGGCCGATGGCCGAGCCGCCGCCCAGCGCGACCAAGCCATCGACGCCTTCGCCCTGAACGAGGCGCATGGCGGCTTCAGTGACCTCGACGGGGGTGTGCATGGCCGCGCCAGGGAACACCGGGCCGCCCAAGGGACCCAGCAGCGCCAGAGCCCGGTGGGCGACCGCTGCCTGGGAGCGGGTGCAGACCACCAGCACGCGCTTGCAGCCGAGGGCTGCGACCTCACCCGGGAGGCTGTCCAGGGCCCCCTTGCCGAACAGCACCCGCGAGGGCGCGCTCTGATAGACGGCGATCATCAGACGCCCATGCCGCCGATGCCGGGCGCGTCCGGGTCGCTGGACGCTCCCCGGCCCAGGGCGCGCTGCATCCAGACCACGTCGACCCAGCGCTCGAACTTCCAGCCGAGGCCCGGCAGCACCGCCAGGAAGTCGAAACCCAGGGCCCGGTGCAGGGCGATGGAAGCGGCGTTGCCGCTGTCGCCGATCACGCCCACCATCTGCCTGAGGCCCATCGTCTCGCACTCTGCGATCAGGGCGGCCAGCAGCGCCTTGCCGATGCCGGCGCCGCGCGCGGCCTCGGCGACATAGATGCTGTCCTCGACGGTGAAGCGATAGGCGGCGCGGGTGCGGAACGGGCCGGCGTAGCCATAGCCCAGCACGTCGCCCTGCTCTTCGGCGACCAGCCAGGGCAGGCCGCGGCCGGCGATGGCGGCGTGCCGCTCGGCCATCTCTGCCGGCGACGGCGGGACCTCCTCGAAGGTGCCGAGGCCGCTCAGCACGTGGTGGGCGTAGATCGCCTGGATCGCCCGGATGTCCCGCCCCTCGGCGCGCCGCAGCCTCATCTCCCCGCCACCGCGCCCTCCGCCGCCCAGATGGCGAAGGCATAGGCCAGGGCCGGGTCCTTCAGGTGGTCGAAACGACCGGAGGCGCCGCCGTGGCCGGCGTCCATATTGATCTTCAGCAGCACCGGCCGGGGCGCCTTGCCCGCTTCGCGCAGGCGCGCGACCCATTTGGCCGGCTCCCAATAGGTGACGCGCGGGTCCGACAGGCCGCCGGTGGCCAGGATCGCCGGATAGGGCCGGGGGGCCACATTGTCGTAGGGGCTGTAGCTGGCGATGTAGTCGTAGGCCTCCGCATCGCGGATCGGGTCGCCCCACTCGGGCCACTCGGGCGGAGTCAGCGGCAGGTCCTCGTCGGAGATGGTGTTCAGCACGTCGACGAACGGGACCTCGGCGACGATCCCGGCGAACAGCTCGGGCCTCAGATTGGCGATCGCCCCCATCAGCATGCCGCCAGCCGAGCCGCCCTGGGCGACGATCCGCCCGGCCCGGCCATAGCCCGAGGCGATCAGGTGCTCGGCCGAGGCGATGAAGTCGGTGAAGCTGTTCTTCTTCTTGAACCGCCGCCCGTCGAGGAACCAGCCACGGCCCTTCTCCGAGCCGCCGCGGATGTGGGCGATGGCGAAGATCCAGCCGCGGTCGACCAAGGAAAGGCGGGTGATGGAGAAGCTGGCCGGCATCGACAGGCCGTAGGCGCCGTAGCCGTAGAGCAGCAAAGGCGCCGAGCCGTCCGTCGGCGCGCCGCGCCTGTGCAGCACGGTGATCGGGATCTCGGCCCCGTCCGCCGCCCGCGCTCGCAGCCGCCGCACGACGTAGTGCTCCGGGTCGTGGCCGGAGGGGATCTCCTGGGTCTTCAGCAGGATGCGGGTGCGCTGGACCATGTCGTAGTCGAACCAGCGCCTGGGCGTGGTTGGGGACTGGTAGACGAAGCGCAGGGTGGTGGTGTCGTACTGGTAGCCGCCGTCGACTCCCAGGGCATAGGCCTCTTCGTCGAAGGCGATGGCGTGCTCGGCCAGCCCACCCCGCTCGGTGACGACGATGCGGTCGATGGCCTCGGCGATCTCGCTGCGGACCAGATGGCCCGAGAAGGCCGAGACGCCCTCGATCAGCCGGCCCGGCTGGTGGGCGATGAACTCGCGCCAGGTCGCCTTTGAGGGATCGGCCTCGTCGGCGAACATCAGCTTGAAGTCCACCGCCCCGTCCGCATTGGTGCGGACCACGAAGCGGTCGCCCCAGTGTTCGAGGTCGTAGAGCACGCCGGCCTGGCGCGGCTCGGCCAGCCGGGGCGGCGAGGTCGGATCGCTGGACGGGATCAGCCAGCTCTCGCTGGTCTCGTGGTTGCCGGCGCCGATGACGATGTACGCGCCTGACGAGGATCGGCGGACGTGCAGGAAGAAGCCGTCGTCTGGTTCCTCATAGACCAGCACGTCGTCCTGGGCCCTGCCGCGCGCCGGACGGCGGAACACCTTGGCCGGCCGGCCCTCCGCGTCGCGCCAGATCCAGAAGATGAAGCTGGAATCCTGCGACCAGGCGAAGTCGCCGGTGCATTGCTCGATCGGTTCGGCCAGCACCTCGCCAGAGGCCAGCGCCTTCACATAGACGCGGTAGATTTCCGAGCCCTGCTCGTCGGCAGCATAGGCATAGAGGCCGTGGTCGGGACTATGCTCGGCATTGGCTAGGCTGAAATAGGCCTTGCCCTTGGCCAGGGCGTCGGCGTCGATCAGCACCTTCTCCTTGGCCGCCGGCGAGCGGAACCGGCGGGCATGGACCGGATGCTGGGCCCCGGGCTCGTAGCGCACGTAATATTCGAACAGACCGTCCGGATCGGGCACGGAGGCGTCGTCGGGCTTGATGCGGCCCTTCATCTCTTCGAACAGCTGGGTTTGCAGCGCCTGGGTGGGGGCCAGCATCGCCTGGGTGTAGGCGTTCTCGGCCTCCAGATGGGCGCGGATGTCGGCCCGAAGCGCCGCCGGATCGTGCAGCACCTCGCGCCAGTTCCCGTCCTTCATCCAGGCGTAGTCGTCGTGGCGGACGCGGCCGAGCTGCTCTATCCGATGCTGATGGCGCGGCGCGACAGGCGCAGTCGGGACGGTGGCGCTCATATCGCCGTGCTCTCACGGACAGGGGGCCGGTTCAACTCCCAGGCCCTTGGCGCCCGAACGCATGCGGCCAAGACTCCGCCACCATTTTGGGATCAATGGCCCCGATGACGCCATCCGCCCCTACGAGCCCGCCCCATGGCCGTTGACCTGCCGGTGGCGATGATCGCCGCCACGGTGAAGATCGAGCAGCCCCAGCCCGGCGGCAATATCGTCATCCTGGGCACCGGCTTCCTGGTGAATGCGCCGAGGCCGGATGGCTCGCCGCGCACGGTGCTGGTCACCGCTGGCCACGTGTTCGACAACATGCCCGGCGCGGTGGCCTATATCGACTACCGCCTGCCGACGCCGGGCGGGGGGTGGAAATACTCCCCCCAGCCCCTGACCATCCGCGCCAACCCCAGCCTGCTGTGGACCAAAAGCCCTGGCGAGGACGTCGCGGTCATCGCCGTGCAGGCGACGCCGGAGTTCGCCAGGACCGCCATCCCGCTGAGCTGGCTCGCCGACGACGCCAGTTTCGCCGGCGACGGCGTCGCGCCGGGCGACGAGATGTTCGCCCTGGGATTCCCCGACGGGCTGTCGGCCAATCCGGAGGGGTTTCCCATCCTGCGGACCGCCCACGTAGCGTCCTATCCCTTGGTGGCCATGCCGGCCTATCCCAGGTTCATGCTCGACATGCGGGTCTTCATGGGAGAGTCGGGAGGGCCGGTGTTCCTGGCCAGCCCGCTGCAGCGGCGCCCTGGCGGGCCGGTCGCCGGCACACCCTATGTGACGGGCCTGATCGCCCAGGCGGCGCCGAAGTACGAATGGGCCTTCGTCATCGAGGCGCCGGTGATCCGCAGCGCCATCGCCCGGCTCGACCAGGTCCCCGCCCAGAGCGCGCCGGAAACCTCGGGCGGCTTCACCCTGACCCCACCGCCACCACCGCCGACCAGCGCCTCGGCGGCTGCAGACGCCAAGCCGTAGCAGGGCCGAAATCCATATCCTTGCGATCTGGCTGGGCGGTGGGCCGTCGTCGAAAAGGCCTTGACGATTCGGCCCTGCCGCGGTTGCCGCTGATTCCGACTCTCGCTAACCGTTGTGGGATGAACGCGTTCGAATTGGTCACCCTTTGCTTGAGCGCCGTCGCTGTCGTGGCGCTCTGTGGATTCCTCGGCTCGATGAAGGCGCTGATGCGCGAGCGAAGCCGTTCGGCGAGCCTGGATCGGGACCTCGCCGCGGCGCAGGAACGCAACCGCCAGCTCGAAGCCACCCGCGAGGAGGCCAACACCCTGCTCCGGGCCCAGGCCGCCGAGTCCGCCGGCGCGGTGGCCGACCAGTTGGTCACCCGCGCCAATGAGACCTTCCAGGCGCAGCAAGCCCTGGCCCAGAGCCAGCTCGAGGGCCAGTTGAAGCCGGTCGCCGAGGTGCTGCAGAAGTTCGAGGCGCAGGTCCAGGCCATCGAGGCTCGCCGCGCGGAAGAAACCGGCCGGCTGAAGGAGCAGATCTCCCAGCTGATGCGGGCCTCCCAGGAGACCCAGTTCGAGACCCGCAAGCTGTCGGCCGCCCTGCGCCGCGGCGCAGGCGTCCAGGGCCGCTGGGGCGAGCAGACCCTGCGCAATGTGCTGGAGGCCGCCGGCCTCAACCACCGCTTCGACTTCTCCGAACAGGTCTCGGTCGACACCGAGGAAGGCCGCCGGCGTCCCGACGTCAGCGTCCGCATGCCCGGCGGCGGCGTCTTCGTGATCGACGCCAAGTGCTCGCTGAACGCTTTCCTGGAGGCCCAGGATGCGGTCGACGAGACAGCGCGCGAAGCGTGCCTGGTCCGCCACGCCCAGAGCGTGAAGGCGCACATGAACGGCCTCTCGGCCAAGGCCTACTGGGATCAGTTCGAGTCCTCGCCCGACTTCGTGGCCATGTTCGTGCCCGGCGACGGCTTTCTGGCCCCGGTGCTCGACCGGATGCCGGACCTGATGACCGAGGCCATGGACAAGCGGGTGATCCTGGTGACGCCCACCACGCTCTTCGCCCTCTGCAAGGCGGTGGCCTACGGCTGGCGGGTGGAGGAGCAGGCCAAGGGTGCGGTCAAGACCGCCGAGCTGGGCCGCGAACTCTACAAGCGGCTATCGGTGATGGGCAGCCACGCCTCGGCGCTCGGCAAGGCGCTGGAGAGCGCGGTCGGCCGCTACAACTCTTTCGTCGGATCGCTGGAAAGCCAGGTGATGACCCAGGCCCGCCGGTTCGAGGAGTTGGCCACCGACCACGAGGGCAAGGAACTGCCCGAACTCGCACCGGTGGAAACCGCAGTGCGGCCTTTATCCAAACTGGCCGCCGCCCCCGAACACGCCCTCCCCGCGCCGGACGCGGTGAACTAATGACCTACCTCCCCTCTCCCCCTGCGGGAGAGGGTGGCGTGCGGATGCACGCCGGGTGAGGGGTCGCACCGGACTAGCCGGATAGCGTCTTCAACCCCTCTTCCGTCAGCTTCGCTGACACCTTCTCCCGCAAGGGGAGAAGGACTTGGGTGCCCTTGCCCCACGGCTCAGCTCCAGCCACACTGCCCTTCAGGCGGTCCCCGAGAGATCGGGGCCAAGAGGGAAGACGGTGCGGGTTCGTCCCAAGGCCGTCGCTGTGCCCGCAACTGTAAGCGGTGAGGATCGCATCCGCTTCACGCTCCCAAGGGCGTGACGCCACTAGGCCGCGAGGCCCGGGAAGGCGGGACGGGATCCTAAGACCCGCGAGCCAGGAGACCTGCCGCCGCGTCGCTCGTCCCCCGGCCCGGGTCCAGGCCGAAGGCGCGGATTTCCGCTGCAGCGACTAACGGCCCGAAGCCGACGACCGCCCGGTCGTGGGCCGTCGCTGCAACCGGCCCCGTTTCCGGCGTCGCGGGGCTTCGGGGACGCTTGCCCATGCCGCGCCTGTCATTCTTGTTCCTGCCTTTGTTGCTGGCCGCCGCGCCCGCGCTCGCCCAGGAGGCGACGCCGATCGATGAGCTCGAGATCACCGCCACGCGCCTGCCGACCCCGGCGGCCCTGGCCCCGGACGCCCAGGTGATCGCCACCCAGCAGATCCAGCTCCGCCAGGCGGGCTTCGCCTTCGACGTGCTGGACACCCTGCCGGGGGTGACGGTGAGCCGGCAGGGAGCGTTCGGCGGCGTCACCTCGGTGATGATCCGCGGCGCTCCGGCGGACAAGACCCTGGTGCTGATCGACGGCGCGCCGGTGAACGATCCCACCTCGCCGGAGGGCGCCTTCGACTTCTCCAGCGTCGATCTGGAGGACATCTCGCGCATCGAGGTGCTGTCGGGACCCCAGGGGTCGCTGTGGGGCTCGGACGCCATCGGGGGCGTGGTTTCGATCACCACCCGCGAGCCGAACGGCTGGCGCGCCTCGGCCGAGGGCGGCTCGTTCGGCGGCGTGCGAGGGACCGGGGCGCTGGGCTTTTCCAACGATCGCGCGGCGCTGGGGGCCGATGTCGGCTGGTTCTCCACCGGCGGGGTGTCCGCAGCCGATGCGGCCGACGGCAATAGCGAGCGCGACGGCGAGCGCAGCCTCTCCGGCCAGGTCAACGGACGCTTCACGGCCACAGACTGGCTGACGCTGGACGCCAAGGCGCGGGTCGGCTGGTCGCACGTCGACCTCGACAGCTTCGGCGGCCCCACCGGGGTGATCGATGGCCCCGACTCCCAGCATGGCTGGATGGCCACCGGCTATCTGAGGGCGCGGATCGAGGGCCCCTGGGGCGTGGACCAGGAGCTGCGCGTCGACGGCATGGACCTCGACCGCATCGACGACAGCTTCTTCGGCGGCGCCGATTTCCCCTTCGAGGCCAAGGGTCACCGGCTCGACTGGCGGTGGACCGCCGAGAAGTCGGACCTGGGTTCCAATGCTCTGCTGGTCGGGGTCGAGCGGCAGGACGATCACGAGGACACCGGCGACGGCGGTCGATCGGCGCACGACTGGGGGGGCTTCGCGGTCTGGCGCTTCACCCCCTCCGGCCCGCTCTCGACCACGGTCAGCCTGAGGCGCGACCAGCCCAGCGGCTATGCCGGGGTCACCACGGCGCGGGTCTCGGCGGTGCTGAAGCTGGGCGCGGGATTTTCGCTGAACGGATCCTATGGCCAGGGCTTCAAGGCGCCATCGATCTTCGAGACCACCTATCCCTGTTTCGAATGCACTCCGCCCGGGCCGGCGACGAACTTGAAGCCCGAGCATGCCGAAGGCTTCGACGGCGGGCTCGTCTGGCGCTCGCCCGGCGGCAAGGTCTCCGCCAGCCTGACCGGCTATCGGCTGACCATCCAGGGCGAGATCGATTACCTGCTGCCCCAGGGTTATGTGAACATCGACCGGGCGCGGACCACGGGGGCGCAGGCGCAGGTCCAGGCCGCGCTCGGCTGGGGCTTCGGGGTCCGGGCCAGCTACGCCTATGCCCACGCCCGCGATCTCTCCACCGGAGCGCCCCTGCTGCGCGTGCCGGCCCGCACCGGCTCGGTGGAGCTCGACTGGACCCGAGGTCGCGCCGAAGCGGCCCTGGTGGTGCGCAGCCAGAGCCAGGCCCAGGACGTCGATGGGGTGATCCGGCCCTTCACCGTGGCCAACCTCTCAGGCGCCTGGCGGCTGAACGACCACGTCCAGCTGACCGCCCGCCTGGAGAACCTGGCGGACGTCCACTACCAGGAGGCCTTCGGCTTCGGTGAGCCGGGCTTCGGCCTGTTCGTAGGGGTAAGGCTGAGGGGCTAGGCCGCCGCCCAGCGGCCGTCGAGGGCCACCGGGTCTTCCAGCGCCATCTCGTCCCAGTCGAGGTCGGGTGGCGGGCTGGCGGCGGCGGCGACCACAGCCTGCAGTTCGGCGGCGCTGGTGACGCCGACGATCACAGTGGCCGCTTCAGGACGCGCCAGGGCGAAGCCCAGGGCGGCCTGCAGCGGATCGCTGCGGCCCTCGGCGATCATCCGGCGCACGCGCGAGAGGCCGCGGGCGGCGTTCTGCAGGGGCGCGGGGACGCGGTCGGGCGGCAGGAACAGCAGGCCCTGCAGGAAGATCGAGCGCAGGTGCACCTCGATGTCCATCTCGGCCAGCTCGGCCAGGACGCCGTTGATGATCAGCCGCTGGTCCAGCAGGCTGGCGGGGGCCTGGACAATGTCGGGGCGGAACCGGCGCGCCACGCCGATCGGGTCGTCGGAGGCGTAGACCGACACGCCCACGCAGTCGAACAGCCCCTCGTCCTTCAATTTCTTCATCCGGTCCCAGAGGGCCGGGCCGAGCGGGGAGAACAGGTCGCCGGCTTGTTCCACCAGCAACGCGTGGGCGTGGTCGATGCCCAGACGGGCCAGGGAAGCGCGGGCCTCGGCCTCGACGTGGTCGGGCCCGCGGTCGCAGCGGGCGGTCTTGACCACCACCTGGAACGGGCAGGGCCGCGGCATCAGCTCGCCGATCACCCGCTCGGAGCGTCCGCCGATGACGGTGTCGAGCAGGTTCACGCCGGACCGCGCGCCGATCTGCAGGATGTCGCCGACTTCCTGCTCTGGCGAGCGGCCACGTGCATTGGCCACGGCATAGTCGAGGCCGAACTGTGCGGCGGCCAGGCCTAGCTTGGCGCGCTGATGACTTGCGCCGGTCATGGAGTCTTCGAACGCCCCCACCTTCTTGTTGGCCGGAACCATGCCCGAGATTGTTTAATGAAAGCCGTAGCGGCGCCGGGGGCCTCCTCCACCCGCCGCGGATGCTCTAGGTTGAGGCGGATGGATTCCTTTCCCGCCTTCTTCCCCCTGGCCGGCCGGCGCGTGGTGATCGTCGGCGAGGGCGAGCACGCCGACGGCAAGGCGCGGCTGTTCATGGGCTCGCCGGCCGAGGTGGACCGCATCGACGACGGCCGGGCGCTGGACCCGGAGACCTATCGCGGAGCGGTGCTGGCCTTCATCGCATCGGGCGACGCCGCCTTCGACGAACTGGCCGCCCAGGCGGCGCGCGAGGCCGGGGTGCCGGTGAACGTGGTCGACCGCCCGCCGCTCTGCGACTTCTTCACCCCTGCCCTGGTCGACCGCGGCCAGGTGGTGGCGGCCGTCGGCACGGGCGGCGCCTCGCCGGTGCTGGCCCAGGTGCTGAAGCAGGAGCTGGAGGGCGCCATCCCCGAAGGCTCGGGCCGGGTGGCCGCCCTGTTGCAGGATTTCCGCAAGGCCGTGCAGGCCGCCTTCCCCGACCTGGGCGAGCGGCGCAATTTCGTTCTGGGCGTGCTGCAGGGCCCCGCCGCCGCCGCCGCCATGGAGGGGCGGATGGACGAGGCGCGGCGGCTGATGGCCGAGGCGGTGGCGGGGGTCAGTCCGCCCGGTTGAGGTCGCGGCCTCGCGTCTCGGGCAGGAAGACCAGGGTGACCACGAAACTCAGCACCGTCGCCAGCACCGGGTACCAGAGGCCGTAATAGATATCGCCCTTGGCCACCACCATGGCGAAGGAGACGAAGGGCACGAAGCCGCCGACCCAGCCGGTGCCGATGTTGTAGGGCAGCGACATGGCGGTGTAGCGGATGCGGGTGGGGAACAGCTCCACCAGGCAGGCGGCGATCGGACCGTAGAGCGCGGTGGCCGAGACGACGAAGACGGTCATCACCGCCAGGAGCGCCCAGAAATCGACCTCGGCGGGATTGGCCTTGTCCGGATAGCCGGCGCTCTTCAGCGCCGCCTTGATGCGCCCGCCCACCGTCGCTTGCAGCGCCTTGAACTTCGCCGACGGCAGGCCGCCGCCCTCGGCCGACGGGACCTTGGTCCGGCCGATCCTCACATAGGCGAGCGCGCCCTTGGGCGCCGCTTCGTTGCGGTAGGAGACCCCGGCGTTGGCCAGGGTGGTCTTGGCGATGTCGCAGGACGAGGTGAAGCTCGTCTTGCCCACCGGATCGAACTGCAGCGAGCATCGGGCGGGATCGGCGACCACCACCACGGGCGTTCTCTGGTTCGCGGCGGCCAGGGCCGGGTTGGCGTATTGGGTCAGAAGGTGGAAGCCCGGGAAGAAGCCGACGATGGCGATCAACATGCCGAAGAGCATCACCGGCTTTCGGCCCACCCGGTCCGACAGCCAGGCGAAGAAGACGTAGAGCGGCGCTGAGATCACCGTGGCGGCCAGGATCAGCTCGGTGACGGTGACCGCGTCGACCCTCAGGATCTGCTGCATGAAGGTCTGGACGTAGAAGAAGATCGAGTACCAGACCACGCCCTGGGCGATCATCATCGCCACCAGGGCCAGGATCACCACCTTCAGATAGCGCCACTGGCCGAACGCCTCCTTGAACGGCGCGCGCGAGCGGCCGCCCTCGGCCTCCATGCGCTTGAACGCCGGGCTCTCCGACAGCTTCAGCCGCATCCACAGCGAGATGGCCAGCAGCACCGCCGAGAAGAAGAACGGGATGCGCCAGCCCCAGGCGTTGAAGGCGTCCTGGCCGACGATCTTGTTGGTCAGATAGATGACGCCGAGCGCGCCGATCAGGCCGAAGGAGGCGGAGACCTGGATCCAGCCGGTGTATTCGCCGCGCCTCTTGTCGGGGGCGTGCTCGGCCACATAGACCGCCGCCCCGCCGTACTCGCCGCCGAGCGCGAAGCCCTGGATCAGGCGCATGACCAGGAGCAGGCTCGGGGCCAGGATCCCGGCCTGGGCGTAGGTCGGCAGGAAGCCCACCGCCAGGGTCGCCAGGCCCATCAGGCTGACGGTGACCAGGAAGGCGCCCTTGCGGCCCAGCCGGTCGCCGACCCAGCCGAACACCAGCGCCCCCACCGGCCGGAACAGGAAGCCGGCGCCGAACACGCCGAGGGCGAAGATCACCCCCTCGGTGGGGCTTAAGTTTGCGAAGAACAGCTTGCCGATCAGCGGCGCGAGGCTGCCGAAGATGAAGAAGTCGTACCACTCGAAGGCGGTGCCGGCCGAGGAGGCGGCGACGATGGTCCGCATCGAGGCGCGTGGCGCGTCCGCCGCTTCGGCCATCTGGTTTCCCCCAACTCTTCAGCGGAGCTGTACCACCCGGGATTCGCGGCGGAAAGCTGGGGGCGGGCGGAGAGACCGGAACCCCTCACCTTCCCATTGCTGCGCAATGGGCCCCTTCCTCTCCCTATGGGAGAGGAGAGCGAGGGCGCATTTCTTGTCCTCTCCCGGACGGAGAGGAAGGCG
>DATCFQ010000673.1:0-2100 GCA_036509495.1 Caulobacteraceae bacterium | reverse complement strand
TGATGCGAGATTTCAAGAGCATGAAGCGGCAGCGTAGCCGCAATCGTGGCGGCGGCGGCGGCGGCAACAACGGCGGCAAGCCGCAGCAGCACAACGCCAACCGGGCCTTCGATTCCAATGGCCCGGACAGCGTGAAGATCCGTGGCAACGCCCAGCACGTCTTCGAAAAGTACCAACAACTGGCGCGCGACGCGCAGTCGTCGGGCGATCGGGTGCTGGCCGAGAACTATCTGCAGCACGCCGAGCACTATTTCCGCGTGCTGCGGGCGGTGCAGCCACAGAGGCCCGCCTCCGAGATCATCGGCCGCGACGCCTTCACTTCCGGCATCGACATCGACTTCGAGGACGAGACCCCGATCGAGCAGATCGACGGCGAGACCTCCGAATCCGGCGCCGAGGAGGGCGGCGACGGCCGCTCCGAGCAGCGCCAGGAGCCGCGCGGCGACAATGGCCGCCAGGGCCAGGACTATCGCGGCGAATACCGCAACGAGCGGCGGCCGGACTATCGCCGTGACGAATACCGTCAGGACCGTCCTGCCGACGCCCAACGCTCCGACACCCAGCGCTCCGACACCCAGCGCTCCGAGGGCCGCCAGGATCAGGGCCGCTACGAAGGCCGACGCGACGAATCCCGCCGCGATGAGCCTCGCCGGGACGAGCCGCGACGCGACGAGCCTCGCAGGGACGACCGCAGCTACAATCGCGACGACCGTCCGAGCCAAGGCCAAGGCCAGGGTCAAGCACGCGACCGAGACCGCAGCTATCGCGACGACCGTCCGGCTCGCTACGAGGGCCAGGGCCGCGGCGAGAACCGCCCGCGCGAAAACGCCGATCCCATGCCGGTGGTCGAGCCGGAGGCCACGCCGCTGACCCGCGGCGCGGCGATCGAGGAATCCGCCCATACCCTGCGCTCGCACGACGGCGGCTTCAGCCCTGCCCCGGCGTTCCTTCAGGCCCGGCCCGAGAGCGCCGCCGGCGAGGAAGCCGAAGCGGCCCCCGAGCCCCGTCGTCGTCGCACGCGCACCCCGAAGCCGGCCGCGGAAACCCCCGTCGACGAAAGCTGATCTGCGGCGCGGCGGGCCGCCCGATGGGCGTGGCCGCCGCGATCCACTACATAGCAGGCCATGAGCCTCGACTTCGCAGACGCTGGCGCTGACGCCGCGACGGCCCTGGCGGCCGACGCCGTGGGCTTGCCCCGCGGCGCGCGGGTGGTGGCGGCCATGTCGGGCGGGGTGGATTCCACCGTCACCGCGGCCCTGCTCAAGCGCGCCGGCTATGACGTCATCGGCGTCACCCTGCAGCTCTACGACCACGGCGCGGCGATCCAGAAGAAGGGCGCCTGCTGCGCCGGCCAGGACATCCACGACGCCCGGCTGGCGGCCGAGCGGATGGGCGCGCCGCACTATGTGCTCGACTACGAAAGCCGCTTCAAAGAGGCGGTGATGGAGGACTTCGCCGACGCCTATCTGCGCGGCGAGACCCCGGTCCCCTGCATCCGCTGCAACCAGACGGTGAAGTTCCGCGACCTGCTCGATATCGCCCGCGATCTCGGCGCCGAAGCCCTGGCCACCGGCCACTATGTGCGCCGCGAGGCCGGCCTCGCCGGGGCCGAACTGCACCGCGCCGCCGACCCCAGCCGCGACCAGAGCTATTTCCTGTTCGCCACCACCCACGAGCAGTTGGCCTTCCTGCGCTTTCCCCTGGGCGGAATGCCCAAGAGCGAGGTGCGCGCGGTGGCTGCAGGCCTCGGCCTGACGGTCGCCTCCAAGCCCGACAGCCAGGACATCTGCTTCGTGCCGGAGGGCCGCTACACCACCATCGTGGACAAGCTGCGGCCCCAGGGCGCGGTCCCCGGCGAGATCCTGCACCTGGACGGCCGGGTGCTGGGCCGCCACGAAGGCGTCACCCGCTATACCGTGGGCCAGAGGCGGGGGCTGAACGTCGCGGTGGGCGAGCCGCTGTTCGTCGTGCGGCTGGACGCCGAGCGCCGCCAGGTGATCGTCGGGCCGCGCGAGGCGCTGTTGACCCACAGCCTGACCCTCAAGGAAGCCAATTGGCTGGGCGAAGAGCCCTCACTGGCCGACGCGGCCACCGCGGGCC
>DATCFQ010000672.1:0-12510 GCA_036509495.1 Caulobacteraceae bacterium | reverse complement strand
CACGTCCTCCGGCTGGGCGCCCGCCACAGTCTCGACGCTAGGCGGTCGCGGCGATGGTGGAGGAGGTCCGCGCCGCCGTGGCGCGCTGGCCCGCCTTCGGCGACTCGGCCGGAGTGACAAAGGCGTCAGCCAAGGAGATTGCGCACGCGCACGCGCGGGTGTGGGCGGCGTTCGACGTTTAGAGCGGGACTCCTTTAGACGGCACCATAGCCGGAGTTGGCGAGGTAGTTTGGGCACTCCTGTGGGCTGAAGAGGTCGAGGAGCTGGCCGACCTTTCGCCAAGTGGCTTCGACGTCGCGGGCCTGAGCCTTTCTCATCAGGTGCTTGAGCTTGGCGAAGACCTGTTCGATCGGATTCAGGTCGGGGCTGTAGGGCGGCAGGAAGATCAGGTGCGCGCCTCTGGCCCGGATCGCGGGCTCGGACGGCGTTGCCTTTGTGGCTGCCCAGGTTGTCCATGCCCGACACAGGACACCATATAAATCGCAGCGTTACGCGAGTCCGGACCGCAAGCCCGGAGGCCCCCGGCGCAGGGCATATTCGTCGGGGGCCACTTTCTGGCCGCCGGCCAGAAAGTGAGCCGTGGATGGGTTGACCGTAAAGCCCTCTACGCTTGCGCCATGACTCGCACCAGAGTCGTCTAGGCGCATCTCCTTGTTGGACCGGACTGGCTAAAAGTCCGTGCGCCAGCCCGCTAGAATGCCGAGTTCCAGTGGCTGGCCCGGGTCGTTTCCGGCGTCCTTGGCGGTCACGAACTGCAACCGGAATAGCCCAAGGCCGTCCCAGGCGCGGTCCATCCCCAGGCGCAGGTCCAGCTCCCGGCCCGACGGCGCGGCGCTAAAGCTGCGGCGGGAGAAGTTCAACGGATCGTCGTACTCGGCCGGCGCATCCGGCAGCACGGTCCAGAACAGACCTTGCTCGACACGCACCGGCTGGGAAATGTCGAGTTCGAAGTGAGTGCAGTCGCCGCGCGGACGGGCGCACTCGGTGCGCCCGGTCAGCCGCCAGCTAGAGCTGATCAAGGGCGCGGCCTGGCTAAGGAAAGCGCTCTGGGCGCGCGTGCGCCCCACGCTGCTTTCGCCGGAAAGCACCAACCAGGGCGTGACGGCGAAGTCGACATGCAGTGTGGCGAAGTCGGTGCTGGCCGGCATCGAGAACGAGGTGGCGCCAGGAATGAGCGAGCCCAGAGGGCCTTCGGGTTCGTAGAGCCGCCCCAAGGAGGCCGCCGCCGACCAGCGCCTCCGCGCCATCCCAAGGGTGGCCATAGCATAGCTCGAGGGTTGCACTTGGGTCAGGTCGCCGAACGGTTCGTGGCTCGAGGCGCCCACCTCGGTCGAGATTGCCACCCCGTGCAGGTCGTAGGCAGCGCGCACCGCCCGGCTTGGATGGGCGAGGCTGGCGAAGGCATTGGACGCGGCCGCCAGCTCCGACGAGGGCGCCATGCCGTTCTGGCCACGCCAGGCCTCGAAGCTGAAATGACCGGCACGGACCTCGAGATTGAGGTCGGCGCGGTCCTGCTGCTCCTGGATGAAGCGCGCGGCGCCCCGAAGAGGCTCGAGGTTCGGCATCGCCGCGCCGGCGGTCAGGCTGAAGGCGAAACTCTCGCCCCCCAGCGCCATGCCCGTCTCGTTCAGGGCCGGCGCAACGCCACCCGAGACCAGGGTCGGTCGGGCCATGGGCAGGCCGCTGGCCAAGTTAATCCTGAACATCCGGCCGTAGGAGTCGAAGCCCACGGTGGTCAGGGCCTGGGTGCGGCGGAAGGAATCGCCGAAGGCGGCGCCGAGGCTGGTTCCCGCCAGGGACACCGCTTCGGTCACCTGGCTGGCTGACCGCGACACGTTCATCGTGCCGACCGGCTGGAAGGCCTTGGCCAGGTCGATCAGGCCGAGGCCGTAGACGGGATCGACGCCTGGCGCACCGAGGTCGTCGGCGGTCTGCTCGAGGATCTGCAGCGCCTGCCTCCCCGTCAGGTTCGGGAACGCCTGCAGCATCAGCGCCAGAGCGCCAGAGACGTGCGGCGTCGCGAACGACGTGCCCGAGTCGGTTTGACACCCATCGCTTCTGCAGCTCGTCACGATGTTGACGCCGGGGGCCACCACGAACTCGTTGGCGTAGGGTCCCGCTTGGTTGGAGAAGCTCGCCAGGGCCTTGGTGGAATCCACCGCGCCCACCGCCACGATCGACCCCAGGAAACGCGGGTCGCCAGCGTACTGGGCCGGCTGGCGCGGCGCGGGGCCGGCGGCGTTGCCAGCGGCGATGGCGAACACCACCCCCTGTGAGACCGCATTGGCGATAGCCTGGTCCAGCACGGGGCCACTCAGTTGGTCCTGAGCGATGGACATGTTGATGATCCGCGCTCCATGCGAAACGGCGTAGTTGATCGCATCCGCCACCTGCTGGGCGACGTAGGGGCAGGGCGGGGTGGTCGATTGCGGGTTCGAGCAGTTGTTGTCGGCCCGGATGCCCAAGATGGTCGCGTTGTAGGCCACGCCGACGGTGCCCTGGCCGTTGAAGCTCGAAGCAATCACACCGGCCACGTCGGTGCCGTGCTGTTCGCCTCCGCCGAGGTTATTGCGCGTCGTATCGATGTCCGTCGACTGCGGGGACAGGTTGGGTGCGAGATCCGGGTACGAGTTCTTCACTCCGCTATCGATCACCGCGACGGTGATCCCTGCACCGCTCGCGCCCGCCGCATAGGCGGCCTCGGCATGGATCAGGCCGAGGCCGTAGTTGGCCGTGAACTCCGCGCCCGTGGGATCGGGCCCGATTGGCGGCGGCGGCGGCGGTGGCGGAGGCGGAGGCGGAGGCGGAGGCGGGGGAGGCGACACGGGGACGCCGGAGGTCCCGCCCGAGGCGCACGCGACCAAGGTTGACGTCGCGGCCAGCAACAGCGCAAGCGCAAGGCCTCGATAGGTGTAGCGAATTACGCGGAACATCCCCCGCCCGGTTCTAGGCGGCGACCGTAGAACAGGCCGAGCCATCGGATCTTCGACGATCTAAGGCATGGCTCTGCACGACTGACAACCCCCTCGAAAAGCCGACTGCGGCGAACAAGCGCAACCTCGCATCGAGGTTACGCCCAGAGGGGGGGAGACCGTCTTCGCCGCCGTCGGGGTGGCAGTGGAGATCACCTCTAGACCGAGGGCACGGCAGACTCCTGACATCGCGATGTCGGAGGCGTTCGGATGAGCCGCTTCGTCGAAGGTGAGGATCGCCGACAGCCGACGCTTCTGCCGAGCTGCCCCGACGGCTGGAGCGCGAGGCGCAGCGGAACGTCGAACTGATGTGGCTGACGGGCAAACTCGCGCCGGACCACAAGACCATTGCCGACTTCCGCAGGGACAATGGCCCCGCGATCCAGGCGGCCTGCGCCCACTTCGTGGTGCTGTGCCGTGGGATCGGCCTCTTCACCCACCTGATCGTGGCGCACGATGTGATCATGACCGGTAGCGATCGCCAGCAACTCGCGGCGATGAGCGGTAAGGCCAGGGCCTCCATGGGCGTGGAGCGCCTCGAGGTGCTGGCCGACCGCGGCTACTTCTCGGGCGAGGAGATCGTGGCCTGCGAGGCGATAGGGGTGACGCCGTACGTCCCCAAGCCGCTGACCTCAGGGGCCAAGGCTGACGGGCGCTTCGGCAAGCAGGACTTCGTCTACGTCACCGAGCAGGATGTGTACCGCTGCCCAGCCGGCCACCATCTCCGCTATCACATGACGACCGTCGAGAAAGGGCTGACACTGCATCGCTACTGGGACCAGCCCAGCTGTGCGAGCTGCGCCCTGAAGCCTCAATGCACGCTGAGCAAGATGCGACGCGTCACCCGCTGGGAGCACGAAGCCGTCATCGACGCCATGCAGCGGCGGATGGACCTGGCGCCTCAGAGCCCGATGAAGCTGAGGCGCAAGCTCGTCGAGCACCCCTTCGGCACCATCAAATCCTGGACCGGATCGAGCCACTTCCTGATGAAGCGCCTCGCCAACGTGAAGACCGAGATCAGCCTCCACGTCCTGGCCTACAACCTCAAGCGCGTGGTGCAGATCCTCGGCGTCCGCCCACTTATGGCTGCCATCCAGGCCTGACGGGCAAGCACGTCTCGTCGCCAGATCGACCGCCACGTGCGCGAGTTTTACTCAGCCTCGACCCGAAGCGGAACCGAACGTGATCGATCTCGTGTTCCGGCAAAACGGTCTCGAACTGCTCGCGGGGAAGATCGGGGAAGCCAGTGCCATAAGCGTCGGTCCCAGGGGCGGCCATGGCTACAGTGATCGGCGCACCTTGTTCGGATGCGCGAGACCAACAAGGTCAGTCGGCCGATGTCCGCACGCTGTCTCAACTCCCGCGAGA
The DNA here is from genome assembly GCA_036509495.1 of Caulobacteraceae bacterium. Classification (GTDB taxonomy): domain Bacteria; phylum Pseudomonadota; class Alphaproteobacteria; order Caulobacterales; family Caulobacteraceae; genus JANWHQ01. The sequence continues at coordinate 8,170 of DATCFQ010000672.1, read as the reverse complement.
GCCCGGTCGAGAGGGGGAGACCGGGGCCAAAAAGCCGAGCGGCGCCGCGCTCAAGCTGCTTACCATCGTCCAAAAGCACGGGCTTCGGATTTTGGCCTAACCGGCATGAGGATCGCCAAGCGCGGGTCTCGACGCCTCGATCCCTGCAACGCCTGGCAGGCTCCACATCTAGGCACAGCCCTGAAATCGGCCACGGCCAACCGCGAGATCCATGTCGCGGAGCTGTGCGCCGAGCTCAAGATCAGCCGCGCGACACTCTACCGCTATGTGTCAGCCCGGCAGGCCCTTGATGGTCATGGGCGAGGGGTTTTGAGCGCCATCTCCAAGTCCACCTTCGCCTTGAGCGCCGCCGGGGGTTACGCCGGGGTCTTCTGCTCACGTCTCTCTCCTCGCGCGCCGCTCTGCAGGGTCCGTCCGCGAGGCAGCCTAATCACCTATCGTCGTGCCCAAAATCCCAGGTCCGGCTCTATGAGACAAAGGGCAATGGCCCGTTCCGCGGCATAAGCGGCGCGCCCTACAACGAGCGGCGACGCTTTCCCACTCCATGACCGATAACAGTTAGCGCCGCCTGCGCAGCGGCGATCAATCATGTTCGGAGGTTATCACCCGTCCGCCTCCTGGTTGGGGCGGGTTATGCACAAGCGGTGCACAGGCGAGCGAGTTCCGGCCGTGGCGTTGGCGCCATCATGCCGGGCATTGGCCGCAAGTCTCGCCCTGCCTCCCAGCGCAGGAGTTCGTCAAACGTCGCTCGACGAATTCTTCGCTGGGCCCATATCTCTAACCTTTTGCGCGCGCCGGCGGATCAGGTCCGCGAACACGTGCAGGTCAGGGCTGTCGAACCCGGCAGCCGATATTCCTTCTGCCGCCCCGTCGATGTGCGCCACGGTCGTCTCCGTGCTAATGCTCGGATTGCTCTCGCCGCCTGGCGAGGGAAGTCCCGGCCTATGTCGGCCAGATGATCTCACGCGGCCCCCGATCGCGCGCCAGGGAACAGCAGCGGCAGGCCCGGGGTCTCCTTGATGGTCTTCATCACGAAGCTGGAGCGGACGTCCTTCACGCCGGGGATGCGCCTTAGCTTGTCGAAGACGATTTCGGAGTAGGAGGCGCTGTCGGTGGCCGCCACGTGCAGGATCGCGTCATAGGCGCCCGAAACGATGTAGCATGACATCACCTCCGGGATCTCGCCGATCCGGTCCACGAACTCCTGGGCGGTGGAGCCGGTGAGGTAGTCGAGAACCAAGGTGACGTAGGCGATGAAGCCGAGACCGATGGCCTCCGGATCCAGACGGGCCGTGTAACCCTGGATCACGCCCGACTGCTCCAGCCGGCGAATGCGGCGCGAGCAGGGTGCCTCCGACAGTCCGACCTTCTCGGCGATCTCGACATTGGTGGCCCGCGCGTTCTGGCGCAGCATCGCCAGAATCTCACGGTCGAACCGGTCGAGGCCTGCGGCGTTCTTGGCGACGGCAGCTTGCGCTGGTGTTTTGTTCAACGCAATTTTCCTGCTGATTTTGCGACTTCAGGCCAGATTCATGCGCCAACATCTCTCGCTGGGACAGAGTTCGCAAGGACATTCGGACGCGTCCGGCCTAGCCTTTTTGTCGTTGCACACGGGGAGAGGCCCGCATGACTGTCCACACCATCGCCAGCGCCGCCACCCTACCTCAATTCGGCGGGCGCGCCCGGCCTCCGTTCCGCGCCGAGCACGTCGGCAGCCTTCTGCGTCCTTCGCATCTGCAGCAGGCCCGCGCCCAGTTCGAGGCCGGCCAGATTGGCGAGGACCAGCTGCAGGCCATCGAGGACGCCGCGATCGTCGAGGCGGTGGTGCTCCAGGAGGCGGTGGGCCTCAGGTCGATCACCGACGGGGAGTTCCGCAGGGCCTATTTCCACCTCGACTTCCTGGTCCAGGTCGCCGGCATGGAGTCCTACGTCGACCACGGCGCCGCCCACTTCCGCACGGCCAGCGGCCACGAGTTCGACTTCAGCCCCCCCAAGCTGCGCATCACCGGCAAGCTCGACCGCCGCCATCCGATCATGCGCCGCGACTACCAGGTCATCGCCGAGGCGATCTCGGGAGATGGTGCGGCCAAGATTACAATCCCTTCGCCGACCATGGCCCTCCGGGGCGGCCGCGGGGCGGTAGACCGGGCGGCCTATCCCGACCTATCGGGGTTCCACGCCGATCTCGCCCGCGTCTTCCGTGAAGAGATCGACGATTTGGCTGCCGCCGGTTGCCGCTACCTGCAGCTGGACGACACCAACCTGGCCTACCTCTGCGACGAGAAGCAACGCGACGCTGCGCGTCTGCGTGGCGAGGACCCGGCACTGTTACCGTCTCTCTACGCCAGGGTCATCAACGACTCGCTGGCGTCCGCGCCCGCCGACATGTTCATTGGCATCCACCTGTGCCGGGGGAACTTCCGCAGCGCCTTCGTGGCCGAGGGCGGCTATGATCCCGTGGCCGAGGTCCTGTTCAATGAGACCAATGTCGACGCTTTCTTCCTGGAATACGACGACGAGCGCTCGGGCGGCTTCGACCCCCTGCGGTTCGTGCCCAGGCACAAGTATGTCGTGCTGGGAGTGATCAGCTCCAAGGTCGCGCGCCTGGAGACCAAGGACGAGGTCAAGCGCCGGATCGACGAGGCCGCGAAAGTCCTACCGCTGGAGCAGCTCTGCCTGTCGCCCCAGTGCGGCTTCTCCTCCACCAGCCATGGCAATGACGTCAGCTTCGATGACCAGCGCCGCAAGCTCGAGCTGACCGTCGACTGCGCCCGCGAGATCTGGGGCGGAACCTAGGGTCTGGGTTCAGGACCTCCAGATAACGCTGGCGGCGCAGCGGCTGGTGGCGCTGGAGGTGGGTGATCTGACCGGCGCTGGCTGGGCCGAGCAGAAACCCCGAGCGGCTGGCCCAGCACAGTGGGCTGGCGTGGCTGTGACTGGGATAACCGTGGCGGGAACGGTGGAGCAGGGGGCGTCTCCAAGCTGCGTCCGGCGAGCTACATCTGGTTCGTCCTGGACCCAGATGGCTGGTGGGGCGACCTCCATTGCTCTGGGGGCCCACATCTATGCCATCTCGACCCGCTCGAGAGATGAGCTAGTCAGGGCCATCGGCATGAACGGCTTCCCCAAGCGCCAAATCTCGCCAGTCTACAAGCAGCTTGGCGAGCGCGTGAGGGCGTCCTGCCGTCTGATCGAAGGCGAATGGGCTACCGGCGGATCGACGCCACCGACGTGAAAGTCCGCGAGGGGCTGGACGCATCGTCTCGGTCTCGTGAACGTGGCTGTGAGAGCCAATGCCGGCGGCCGGCGGGTTCTGGATGCGGAAGTCGGTCCCACCGAAGCCGAGATCTTCTGGACTGAGTTCCTGCGACCGCGCGCGCGCCGGGGCAGCCGGAACGTCAAGCTGCGATCTCCGATGCCCAAACAGGTCCCGAAGGGGCATTCTCCAAGGTGCTGAAAGCCCCTTGGCAGGCGCCCCTTTCGCTGGCGCTCCTCCTGCCGCGATCGGATTGCATAGGTCCCTGGAGTCGACTGTAACGTCGTGACGACGACTGAGCGCGCGCCCTCGCGCAGGATTGGAACGCGATCTTGCCTTGGCTGCTCATCGAGCCCCCGTCGCCGCCCGCGCGGTCTCAAGGTCTGCGCGCGTGTCCACCGATATGGGAGCCGTGTCGGCCACCGCCGCCCAGATGGAAAGCCCCAGCTCGAGCGCGCGCAGCTGCTCGAGCTTCTCGCGCCGCTCCAGGGGCGAGGGGGGGGCCGCGTTGAAGCGCTCCAGCGCGGCGCGCCGATAGCCGTAGATGCCAATGTGACGAAACACCGGTCCATCGCCGTAGAGCGTGGAGCGGGTGAAATAGAGCGCACGGCCGACGGTTTTGCCCGGCGGCAGCGAGAGCACCGCCTTCACCACGTCGGAGTTGGTGCGATCTGCCGGGCTGGATTCGGGGGCGACGACGGTGGCGATGTCGCATTCGGCAATCTCGGCCAGCAACCTCGCGCAAGCGTCCAGCACGTTTGGCGAGACGAAGGGCATATCGCCTTGCAGATTGATGACGGCGTCGTGCCGGCGGTCCGGATCCAGCGTGGCCAGCGCAGCCAGGATGCGGTCCGAGCCCGACGGCAGGGCCGGGTCGGTCAGCACTGCCGTCCCCCCCGCCGCCTGCACCGCCTCGGCGATCTCGGCATCGCCGGCCGCCACCGCCACCGGGCCGATCCCCGCCGCCAGGGCCTGGTCCAGCACGCGCAAGATCATCGGACGGCCGCCGACGTCGGCGAGCGGCTTGCCCGGGAGACGCGTGGCGGCCATGCGCGCCGGGATCAGGACGATCGGGGTCATGGGTTTGCACCGAGCCTCACCATGGGCCCAGGCTTCAGACTAGGCGCTGGGCGATCTCTCACCAACGGCGTTCGAGATCAGCTTCCCGGCGTGTGGACCGGGATGCGCTCTCCCAACACTTGGTCGCCTTGTGTCTCACAGGGCTGTCGCAGATGAAGGAGCGCTAATCTGCGGCGCCGGAGGGCAAGTCAAAGGGGCTTCAACGCCGCCAGTTTCGGCCAGTTCGCATCGCGTGCATTGGTGATAATTTGCGAGGGTGGTAGGGGCCACTCGATTCCGATCGCGGGATCGTCCCAGACCAAACCGCCTTCACAGTCGGGGGCGTAGTCGTCAGTCACCTTGTAGAGCACCTCGGCCGTCTCGGTGAGAGTGAGGAAGCCATGGGCGAAGCCGGCGGGGACCAGCAGCTGGCGCCAATTGTCGGCGGAGAGTTCGACCCCCACCCAACGGCCGAAGCTCGGCGAGCCCTCGCGGATGTCCACCGCCACGTCGAACACCGCCCCGCGCGTCACCCGCACCAGCTTGTCCTGCATCGACGGCGGGCGCTGGAAGTGTATGCCCCGCAAAATGCCACACTGGCCTGAGAGCGAATGGTTGTCCTGAACGAAGGGCTTGTCGAATCCAGCCTCGGCCAGGGTGCGCCGACTGTAGGTCTCCGAAAAGAAGCCTCGCTCGTCGCCCCGCTTAATCGCGGAGATCAACAGCACGTCAGGCAGGTCGAGGCGGCGGATATCGGCCATCACCGGTTCATGCCCACTCGGCGAATGCGTTGCAACAGCTTACAACGCCATGGTTGTCCAAAGCTGATGGGGACGAACGGGGCGGGCGACTGTCGCGCGATATCGAGAGTGCGGAATTGGAGTTCTCAGCTATCTTGCCCAAGCTTGGCAGGTCGTAGCGCTCCCCAAGAGGCCTCCGCCAGTCACGAGGGGCCAGGCGCCCATCGACCGTTTGCTCAGGACCCCGTTGACGTCGGTCCGCGATCGCCACCCAGCTCCGCCCCGATCGGGCTGGGATCGACGTTTTTTGCAAAAGCAGCCAACTTCACCTGAATTCCGCCGAATGACTGTGACCCGGCCATCGGTGATACGGGTGATTTGCCGGGCTTCGGCCCTATCGGCGAAGGGACAATTGAAGACGCCGGCAACCGAATGGGGCGAACGCGCCGCCCACGCGCACCGGGCCAGCGCCAGCTGTTTCAACAGGCCGGATAGGACCTTTCCGAGGTATTCTATGATTGACTGCAGAGAGGCGCTTGGATGCCGCTAATTGTATTGTCTGGAGCGGAGGCGATTGCCCGGACCCGAGACCCGCTTTCCAGATGGCCTCGGACCGCCGAACAACAGGCTGGCCGCCTATCACCGCTGGCCCAGCCCGGCTTTTCGCCGTCGTTCCGGATCAGCAAGGATGATCTGATCTTCACAATTGGCTCCTGCTTCGCGCGCAACATCGAAAAGCAGCTGATCATCGAAGGCTTCAACGTGGCTGCCAGCCGCTTCGAGCCTCCCGCCGATCCTGGGGTGCGCGGCGATCCCGCGACCTTGCTCAACCGCTACGTCGTTCACTCGATCGCCAATGAGCTGCGCTGGGGCCTGGGGCACGGCAAGCCGTTTCGGCAAGAGTACTATCTGCGCCTCCGTGAGCAGTGGTTCGATCCTCATATGCATCCAGCCATCCGCCCGGGCGCGTGTGAGCTCGTGCAATTCCGCCGCGAGGCGATCGGGCGCTACATGAGCCTTGCCGCCGAGGCCAGGGTGTTTGTTATTACGCTGGGTCTGGCCGAGGCCTGGTATGACGCCGAGAACGGTCTTTATCTCAACGGCGTGGTTCCGGACGCGATCCGTAAGCGCCAGCCCGACCGTTTCCAATTTCACGTGCTCGATTACGGCCAGGTGCTCGACCAGCTGGAGCTCGTCCACCGGCTGATCATGGGGTATGGTCGCCCGGACGCCAAGATGTTGCTGACGGTCTCGCCAGTGGCCCTCAACACCACCTTCAGGGGGGGCGATGCGCTGGTCGCAAATACCTATTCCAAGGCGGTCCAGCGCGCCGCAGTCGACGCTTTCATCGCGGCCCACCCGGGCGTCGACTACTTCCCGAGTTACGAGAGCGTCATGCTGTCGGACCGAGCCCGGGTCTGGCGAGAAGACCAAGCCCATCCATCGGACGAGATCGTGCGCCTGAATGTCCTGCGGATGATCGAAGCCTATGCGGCCGGCCCAGAGCAGCGGCCTGGCGCCGCCGAGGCCCAGCACGATTTTGCGCTGAGAGCCTTCGACCTCGTCAGCATGGCCAAGGCGGACGTGGAAAGGAAAGACATCGAGGGGGCCCGCACGGCTTTCCGGACGGCCCGACAGATCGCGCCAAGCGAGGCGCTGATCGCCCTGGCCCACGGCGAATTCTTGTTGGATCTGGCGGCATTCGACGAGGCGCGTCACGAGTTCAAGGCTGCCGTCAGGCTTGGCGGCGCCCGCTACGGAGCCCATTATCAGCTGGCAAAGGCCCTGCGCGGGCTTGGCCGAAACCAGGAAGCGTTCGAGTCCTGTCAGAAAGCGCTGACGTTTGAGCCCACCCGCACGGGCTTGCTTTATCTTTGCGCTGATCTCATGGGCCGGCTCGGCCGCTACGAAGAAGCGGTCGGTTACGCGGAGCGCTGCGTCGGGCTCGAGCCCGAAACTGAACGCTTCCAGCAGCTATTGAGCCGCCTACGTGAGAAGACCGAGAGACAGCGCCGGCCGTCGATCATCAAATCGGTCAGCTGGTTTTGGCAACGCCTGTTGACTCGGCGCGGCCGGCGAGCGGCGACATCTGAATCGACCCGGTGAGCGTACAGGCGACCATCTGCACGGTCCTGACTCCGGCGCACCTGGAGCTCGCCGTCTTGAACCGTCGGCTCGTCGAGCGTCTCAATCCCACCGCAACCGTGAGCTGGCGCGCGACGTTCAACCCGGAAGTCCGGGAGGCGGGCGAGCGGTCGTCGCCCGATGGGCCGTCCGCTGGGGACTTGGCGGAGGCGGCGAAGCGTTTGCCGGGTGTGCACCTCCAACTTGGCCCGACCCTGGCGGAGACCTTCGAGCAGGTCCTTTCGGGACTGCCCGCCAACGACGACCCCGCCGAGCAGCGTCGCCTGCTCGCGAAATATCTCGGAAGCTATCATCACGCTGCGGGGCTGGCCTTGGCGCTCAAGGGCGCCCGAACGCGGTACGCAATCATCCTCGATCCGGACTTCTATGTCCTGCGACGAAACTGGGTCGATGACATTCTGGCCGAGATGGACGCACGCAAGCTCGCCCTGTTCGGCGCGCCATGGAGCCCGCGGTGGTACCAGAAGTATCGCAATTTCCCCTCGACGCACCTGATGGTGATCGATCTTGAGCAATGTCCTTGGGCGAGCGGCGCGTTGCAGCCGGACCTGGTGGGCGGCGGCCGCCGCTTCGCCTCCGAGCTTTGGGCTCGTCTTGCGTCAGCGTCGCCGGCTCAGAGGCCTGCCGCCCGCAAGGCGATCCTGGCAAAGCCGCTGCGCGCCATTCGCGAAGATCTGCGCCAGCGCGCCAGTATCGGCAGCGCGCGGGACACTGGCTACAATCTTTTGCGGGCGTTCCGGCGCCACCCCGACCTGAAGCTTAGCCTCCTCCAGCCGGTATTCGCCTGCGACGACGGTTTCATGCCGGACGCCGTTAGCGCGTGGCAATGCCACCCACTTGTTGAAGCCGTCCTACCCCCGAGGTGGCGTTATCTTCCGCATCGAGGCTATTTCTGCCGCGAAGGATTTGCAGCGCTGGCCCTTCCTTCCGTCCGCGAGCTGGGGTGGGAGGAGTTCCTGTGGAAGAGCCA
>DATCFQ010000671.1:0-2828 GCA_036509495.1 Caulobacteraceae bacterium | reverse complement strand
CGAGCTAATCACCCGAGAAATGGTCGACCGCGCAGCAGAAGCCCTTGCTGCCGAGGAAAGGCCTTCGTCATCAGACGATGAGCGGTGATTCCGATCGGACCGCCGGTTGAGGCTTTTCGCGTCCCCGAGCTCATCGAAGATATGTGCGATTATGTGAACCCGCATCGCGACGATCGGACAGCGATCCACTCGGCAGCGTACGTTATGTGGCGGTTGAACTGGATCCACCCGTTCACGGATGGCAACGGCCGAACGTCGCGCATAGTATCGTATGTGGTTCTTGGCGCTCGACTGAAGAGTGTCTTGCGCGGCAAGAACACCATTCCGGATCAGATCGTCGACAACCGGACTCCGTACTTCGAAGCGCTTGAGGCCGCTGACGGCGCTTGGCGCGACGGGCGGATCGATGTCTCCAAAATGGAAGAACTTCTCGAGGGTATGTTGGCCGTACAGCTCAAGAGCATGATGGAACAGGCGACTCAGAAGACGTATTCTGGCGAGACTGGGGACACCTGACTTGGCCAACGGAGCCGCAGTAGCTGTGGCTACGCCCCCTCACCGCTCCTCGACGTAGATTTCCCCGCCCGTCGCCCGGAACTTCTCCGCCATCTCGGCCATGCCGGCGTCGGCGACGTCGTTCTGGCCCGCCGCGGCGTCGCGGATGTCGTGGCTGATCTTCATCGAGCAGAACTTCGGTCCGCACATGGAGCAGAAGTGCGCGGTCTTGTGCGCCTCCTTGGGCAGGCTCTCGTCGTGGTATTCGCGGGCCGTCTCGGGATCCATGCCGAGGTTGAACTGGTCTTCCCAGCGGAACTCGAAGCGGGCTCTGGAGAGGGCGTCGTCCCAGAGCCGGGCGGCCGGATGGCCCTTGGCCAGGTCGGCGGCGTGGGCGGCGATCTTGTAGGCGATCACCCCGTCCTTGACGTCCTGGCGGTCGGGCAGGCCCAGGTGCTCCTTGGGCGTCACGTAGCAGAGCATGGCGGTGCCGAACCAGCCGATCATCGCCGCGCCGATGGCCGAGGTGATGTGGTCGTAGCCGGGCGCCACGTCGGTGGTCAGCGGCCCCAGGGTGTAGAACGGCGCCTCGCCGCAGACGATCAACTGCTTGTCCATGTTGGCCTTGATCTTGTGCATCGGCACGTGGCCGGGGCCCTCGATCATCACCTGCACGCCATGCTTCCAGGCGACCTTGGTCAGCTCGCCCAAGGTGTCGAGCTCGGCGAACTGGGCCGCGTCATTGGCGTCGGCGATCGAGCCGGGACGCAGGCCGTCGCCCAGCGAGAACGACACGTCGTAGGCGGCCATGATCTCGCAGATGTCCTCGAAGTGCTCGTAGAGGAAGTTCTCCTTGTGGTGGGCCAGGCACCACTTGGCCAGGATCGACCCGCCGCGCGAGACGATGCCCGTCACCCGCCTGGCGGTCAGCGGGATGTAGGGCAGCCGCACCCCGGCGTGGATGGTGAAATAGTCCACCCCCTGCTCGGCCTGCTCGATCAGGGTGTCGCGGAACACCTCCCAGTTCAGGTCCTCGGCGATGCCGTCCACCTTCTCCAGCGCCTGGTAGATCGGCACGGTGCCCAGCGGCGTCGGGCAGTTCCTGATGATCCAGTCGCGGATGTTGTGGATGTTGCGGCCGGTGGACAGGTCCATGATGGTGTCGGCGCCCCAGCGGATCGCCCAGACCATCTTGTCGACCTCCTCGGTGACGGTGGAGAGCACCGCCGAGTTGCCGATGTTGGCGTTGATCTTGACCAGGAAGTTGCGCCCGATGGCCATCGGCTCCAGTTCGCCGTGGTTGATGTTGGCCGGGATGATGGCGCGGCCCCGGGCCACTTCGCTCATCACGAACTGCGGCGTCACGTAGTCGGGGATCTCGGCCCCGAAGTCCTCGCCGTCGCGGATCGCCTCCTTCAGCGCATCGCGGCGCAGGTTCTCGCGGATGGCGACATATTCCATCTCGGCGGTGACGATCCCCCGGCGGGCGTACTGCAGCTGGGTGACGATCTTGCCCGGTCTGGCGCGCAGCGGCTGGCGCAGCGCGGGGAAGGCGGGGGCCAGATAGGCGCCGGTGGCCCCGCCGTTGTCCTCGGGCTTCACCTCGCGGGGAGCGACCTGGTCGACGTCGCTCCGGGCCAGCACCCAGGCGTCGCGCGGACGCGGCAGCCCTGCATCGATGTCGAGCGTCGCGGCCGGATCGGTATAGGGGCCCGACGGATCGTAGAGGGTCACCGGCGGCTCGCCCGCCGAAGGGTGCACGGCGACCTCGCGGAACGGCACGCGGATGTCGGGGAACAGCACCCCCGGCTCATAGACCTTGTGCGAGCCGGGGATCTCGCCGGTCGCCACGGCGGTGATGGTCTTGGCTTGGACGTTCATCGAAGGCCTCCAAAGTTGCTTCGGAGACCCGGGCGCCAAAGGCGGTGACGGACGACAGGTCCGCGTTCCCTCCCTTCGCCGGCATGACCCGGATCAGGTTCGGCGGGTTGCGGCCTCAGCCGCGTCTCAGCCCCTTGAGCGGGACACCCCGGAGAACGCCGCGACACTAGTCTCGGGCGGGGCGAGACGGAAGACCGAATGACGCCGCCGGTCCAGTTCAGGCGGCCGGAGCCTCGGGAAACACGAACACCCGGCTGGGGCGCAGGCGCATGACGGCGCCGGGGCAGAGGCCGTCGGGCCGAGCGGAGCGGGGGCGGTCGGCCTCCAGCAGCTTGCCGTTGGCGGTGCGGCGCGCGAAGCGGATCAGGCCGCCCTGGTTCAGCACGTCGGCCACGATGACCTCGAGCCCTGGCCCATCGGCCGAAAGCTCGGTCTCATGCGGCCGGCACGGA